>JBDLUK010000035.1:0-9444 GCA_039805365.1 Bacteroidota bacterium
GTCAGGTTATGTCAAAAGGAATTAAGCTCGGTTTAGGATTGTTTGTCATTGGAGCGTTGGTTTATGTTGGATTGCGAGCCACCCATCCACATTCTGTTGCAACGGAGATCAACGAAAGTGCAGGATCAATGATTGGCCAGGCATCAAAAGATCGAGAGAAGACCATCATGTTGTTTAATGAGATGACCCATGATTTTGGCTCGATGAAAGAAGGCGATGTAAAGGAGTATGCTTTTCAGTTCAAGAACAACGGCAATGTGCCATTGGTTATCGAAACAGCAAAGGGATCATGCGGCTGCACGGTACCAGAGTTTCCAAAAGAAGCAATTGCGCCAGGTGGTTCAGGCTACATCAAGGTGAAATTTAATAGCAAAGGAAAAGTAGGTGCCAATAGCAAAAAGGTAACCATCATAGCCAACACTGAGCCCATTAGTACTGTGTTGACCATCACCGCACAGGTTGCAGAGTAAGTTTATTTTTAAGAGATAATATGGGCTTTTCGATTCCGTAAAAGCTTATCGTAGCCATTAGATAAATGGCGATTATCACGGCAATGAAGAACAATAGGTTGTTGTTCAAATTGTAGTGCTTCGCCCATTCTATAGCTAGAGCCTGATAAACGTAAATTCCATAGCTGATACTGCCTGTAAAAGTCATCACCTTGCTGGACAAAAATCGAATGATTGGATTTTCCTTTGGAGCTAGAATCGTCCATGCTACACCCAAAAGATAGGTTAAGGAAATAAATTGATACTTTACAACTTGAATAATGGGGTTGGCTTGTGCAGTGAATAGGAACCATAATATAGCCGCTAAGCAAACCACCAATGAAAAAGCCCATCCTATCCATTTAATTGGGATTTTACTCAGGATATTTTTGTACTCCAAAACGGCCAGTAGACATCCCAAACTGATTTCATCCAATCTTGAAAAAGTAAAAAAGTAAGTCTCGTAGCCGTAATTCACCAAAAATATACGCGTGATAATGGATACCGTAATGAGTGATATGCACGCCACAATTACACCTCGAGTGGATGCAAAAAGGACGATGAATGGCCAAACAAGATAGAAGTGTTCTTCAATGGCCAAAGACCAAAAGTGCTTGGGTCCTATTGCAGGCCAGCGGAAAGTGATCGCAAAATCTTGGAGATAGAACCAATAATACCATTGTTGTGAAAAATCGGGGATGGGTTTATCGAAAATGGTAGGGAGAATGAAATAGATAATACAGAGATACATGAAATAAAGCGGGAAAATTCTCAAGGCCCTTCTCATGAAGAAGTTGAAAAGGTAATTGGGGTCTTTTACTTGTTGTAATAAAATTCGTGTTATTAGAAATCCACTTAGAACAAAGAAAAGACTGACCCCTGTTTGCCCCAAGAAACCAATTTTCTGAAGCATTTGACCCGCAGTTGTGTTGAAAGTGGTAATTTGAAAGCAATGAAAAAACAGAACCATCAAAGCTGCTGTAGCTCTAACTCCGTCCAAGGGTGCGATGTGCGAAAGTTTCATTTGGATGCTAAAATAGTGAAATGTCTATAAAAAGGTCGAGGTGCTTTCGCACCTCGAGTTCAGAGAAAAAACATAAGCCGGGTTCTGTTCTACTTTTCAGCAGCCTCATCATTTATCTATGCGACCTACCCTCCAAGACCGGACGAGCCGCCCTTCAATTTGATTGCTCAAACATCCTTGGTCTACATGGTCTTACTGCCCACAAGGTTTACCTAGCCAGCTTTATTGCTAAAGACTGCGGTGGTCTCTTACACCCCCTTTTCACCCTTACCCGAAGGCGGTTTGTTTCTGTGGCCCTATCTGTAACAAATTCTTTCAAATTTGCTCCCGGGCTTTTCACCCGGTGCGGTGCCCTGCGCAGCCCGGACTTTCCTCTCTGTTTAACCAGAGCGATGAAGTCATTTTTCTCTGTTGCAAAGTTATTCATCATTCACCACATTTCCGTTTTATTTTTGGAGAATGAGAATTGATATATTGACGATACTTCCTAGGTTGTTGGATGGTCCATTTGCTGATAGCATAATGCAGCGGGCGCAAACCAAAGGTATTTGTCAAATCAACGTTCACAATATCAGGGATTACTCTGCGGACAAACACAAGTCTGTAGATGATTATCAGTTTGGAGGTGGGGCAGGTATGGTGATGATGGCGCAACCTATTGTTGATGCCATTGAAGATTTATCTAAATCAGTGGTGTATGATGAAATCATTTATTTAACGCCTGATGGTGTAACATTGAATCAAAGTATCTGCAATCAATTTTCATTGAAAGGCAATTTGCTTTTGATTTGTGGACATTACAAAGGAATCGATCAGCGAGTACGTGATCAATATATCACAAAGGAAATTTCGATCGGCGATTATGTATTGAGTGGAGGAGAGTTGGCTGCGGCTGTTTTGGTTGATAGTGTTGTCAGGTTAATTCCTGGGGTAATGAATGATGAAACCAGCGCATTGACGGACTCTTTTCAAGATCAACTGTTGGCTCCTCCTGTATATACGAGACCTGCTGAATTCAGAGGGGTTAAGGTACCAGAAGTGCTAACTAGCGGTAATTTCAAGGCTATCGAAGATTGGAGAATGCAATCAGCAATTCAGAAAACGAAGGAAAGACGTCCCGACTTATTTGATAAATACAATAACTTGGCAGAATGAGTGAGAGCATCCTAAAAGCGTTAATGCAACTTTTCGCGATTATTGCGGGAAAGTCAGGAGAAGTTGGCAAGGAAACAGTTGGGCTTTTTTTGAAGAGTCAGTTAAACGCTGGGCTGAAAGCAAAATACATTGCCATATACGACGAGTTCTCGGATAAATTCTATGGTACCAAAGAGTTGACCCAGAAAAAAAGGTCAATGGCATCGGTCAAGGTGCTCCGCATGTGCGAGGAAATCAATGAGGAGCTCAATCAGAAAGACAAAATATTGGTTTGTTTACGTTTGGTTGAATTCGTTAGTCAATATGAAAATGCGGAAATTCAAGAATGGGAATTTGTGCAAACAGTAGCGGATGTTTTCAATATTCATCCTGAATTGTACTCATCGCTATTATTACTGGCCAGACTTGAGCATCCGTCTGATGTAGAACATTGGAGACCGGATCATTTGTGTCGCGTTGCTGCAAAAGATGCAGATGTATTGTCCCATGATTTAAAAGGTGAATTGTATTTTTTCTGGATTGAGTCTGAGAATTTATTTCTATTGAAGTATTTGGGAGATGATGAGTTGTATGTTAATACACAAAGGCTCGAACGAAATCGTGTGTTCGCATTTCCTCAAGGCAGTGCGGTGCGCGGTGCAAAGATTCATCCCATTTATTACAGTGATATTCTGCATCGTTTGTTGAAGCGTTCACCACATGAATGGATAGAATTTCAAGCTGGAAATATTCAATACAAATTTCCAAATGGAAAGATTGCCCTTCATTCACTTTCTTTGGAAGAGCAAGGTGGAAGATTGGTAGGTATAATGGGTGGAAGTGGTTCAGGAAAGTCCACATTGTTGAACGTGCTAAATGGAAATTATAAGCCAACACAAGGGCATGTACTTTTGAATGGTGTTGATATTTATGCCCACAAGAAATATGCACGTCAATGGATGGGATATGTAGCCCAAGACGACATACTTTTTGAGGAATTGACTGTCGGGGAGAATTTGTTGTACAGTGCCAAATTGGAGTATCCAGATTTGTCTGAAGCTGTACTCCTAGATCGGGTAGATGAAGTTTTGCGCTCTGTCGGCTTGATTGAATGTAAGGAGTTACGAGTAGGGAGCGTTTTGGATAAAACCATATCCGGCGGTCAACGCAAGCGATTGAACATTGCATTGGAATTGATAAGAGCGTCAAAGGTCATATTTGTCGATGAGCCTACGAGTGGTCTATCCAGCAGAGATTCGGAAATGATTATGGATTTACTCAAAGAATTGACACTACGTGGGAAACTCATCTTTGTGGTCATTCATCAGCCGAGTTCGGATATCTTTAAAATGTTTGATCGTTTGTTCTTGCTGGATCAAGGTGGTTATCCCATTTATTACGGCAACCCAATTGAGAGTTTGTTGTACTTCAAGGAGAAAGCGCTTTTTGCGGATATTTCAGAAAGTCAATGTCCGCATTGCGGAAATGTAAATCCGGAGCAGCTCTTTAATATCATTGAAGCTAAGTTGGTTGATCAATACGGTGAATCTACGGAGATCAGAAGAATGAGTCCTAAGGAGTGGAACGAGTTTTTTGTTCAAGAGCATTTTGCTGTTGACCCCTCTCAAGCTAAGATTCCCAATGAGTCAGCCAAACCTACTTATGCCATCGCGAAAACACTGATTTATTTATTGCGCGATGTTAAGACAAAGGTTGTCAATCGTCAGTACATGCTGATCAATTTTTTGGAGGCTCCACTTTTGGCGGTGCTACTATCACTATTCGTGAAGTATTATCCGGTAGGTGAGAAAGGTTTGGGTGAATATATTTTCAGGGAGAATGAGAACTATCCTCAGTATTTGTTTTTTGCAGTTGTTGTTGCACTTTTCTTAGGTCTCACCGTTAGTGCGGAGGAGATACTAAAGGATAAGAAAATATTAAAGCGTGAAAGGTATTTGGGACATTCATATTCCACTTACTTGTCTTCCAAATTGGCCGTGTTGTATTTTATATCCTTGATTCAAACAGCAAGTTTTGTAGCTGTCGGTAATTATATTTTGGAGATTCCAGGAATGTTTTTGCCTTTTTGGATTGTCTTGTTCTCTGTTTCATGTTTTGCAAATACATTGGGATTGAATATCAGTGCGGCGTTTAAAACAGCCAAGGTTATTTACATATTGATTCCCATTATGATTATTCCCCAACTTCTTTTTAGTGGGGTAATTGTTCGCTTCGATAAGCTTTTTCCAAGCATTACTCAACAAGAGAAGGTTCCATGGATTGGTGAAATTATGGCGTCTAGATGGGCATTTGAAGCCATGGCCGTTTATCAATTCTCCGAAAATGATTATGCGGCTGAGACATTTGCCCATGAAATTCAGCAAAAGTCAGTAGGTTGGCGCAAGGACTATTGGGTCAAAGAAATGAAGACTTTGATTTCTTCGATGAAGGAAGATATAAAGCGAGAGGGGAGTACCAAATTAGACGATAGAGAGCTCCTCAACGCAGAATTGTTAGAGGTAGGTGCAGAATATGGTTTGGAAAGCAAGCAAATTTCAATGTCACAAGATTTGTCTGTTCAAGATTTAGAAGAGACTGCTGAATGGATTCAAAGATTGGAAAGTTATTTCATTCGTTATTACAATGACTTATATGGTAAAAGCCAGATGTTGCTGAAGCCAAAATTACAGGATGAACAGGCTAGGGATCAATATGTAAAATTAAAAGATGATCATCTTAATGAGAGCATTGAAGATATACTGACAAGAAAAAATGACTTGAAGAAAATTGTTCGTTATGACAATCGATTGGTTCAGAAAAGCAATTTGGTTTATCGCATACCCAGATATTCAGGATTGTTTGGGGCACATTTTTACTCTCCATACAAAAAAATAAATGGATATCTTCTTCCTACCTTTTGGATGAACGTATTGGTCATTTGGGGCATGACGCTATTTGCTGGCTTGGCACTCTATTTTGATTTGCCCCGGTTATTGAATGTAGCTTGGGAGAAAATGAAAAGAGCAGCTTAAAGCTGCTCTACTCCTATCATTTTGAAGGGAACGTGCACTATGGCTTCGTAATCTTCACCGGCTTCTAACATGTCTTCATCGTCTTGCTCATAGTACCATTCTACTTGGCACTTGCCTCCAATTGTTTCCAATTTTTTGAAGATATCCAACAAGCATTTGCTTGAAGAAGTATTGAAGTATTCCAATTTGATTTGCAAAATGGTGCTCTCGGGCTGCGTAGCAGCAAACTGTTCCATCCAAGCCAACATGGGCTTATAGAATTCAATTGAATTTTCAGGAATACTTCTTCCTGAAATGCTGAGAACTTTATTACTAGCATCAAAAGAGATTTCTGGGGTTTTGTTACTGCCCGGAATTTGCAAATTGTCCATAACTCAGAATTTGTAAAACAAAGATAGGTAGAATACGGATATGAATCTAAATTTGTGCAGTGGTAAAAGCAAAGTCAGCAAATTGGTTTGAGGATTGGTTCAACACCAAATACTATCATGATCTGTATCGACACAGAGATGATTCGGAAGCATTCGATTTCGTTCATGCCCTAAAGAATAGTTTTCAGTGGAAAGCAAATGATACCGTTTTAGACGTGTGTTGCGGAAATGGCCGACATGCCTTGAACCTAGAGAAGATGGGCATGGTAACTTGGGGTGTGGATCTGAGCGATGATAATATTGCCATGGCCAAGGCCAATTCTAATTTCCCTGATCGCTGGCAGGTGCAAGATGCAAGAAGTTTACATTTGCCCAATCGCTTTGACGTGGTTTTAAATCTCTTTACTTCATTTGGATATTTTGAAGATGATAAAGAGCATGAAATGATGTTGGACAATATTCGTCAGTTTCTTCATCCTGATGGAAGTTTTGTTTTGGATTTTTTTAATTTGGATTTTGTTCGAAGCTTCATGGTGCACAATGAAGTTCAAGTGGGTGTCTTGGCCAATTATCACATTACACGAAACATAGATTCCAATTGGGTTCGAAAGGAGATTTGTTTTGAAGTGGATGGTGAACGGATGGTATTTGAAGAGAAGGTTAGGGCGTTGTCAGCTGCTGAAATCCAGCAAATGCTTGAGCGGGTTGGATTTCAGGTGATAGCGCATTTGGGCGATTATCAATTGTCTCCGTTTCAAGCCAACTCTCCCCGGAGTATATTTATTTGTAAATTGCAAAAAGTATGTTAGAGGCAATTGTTGTATTATTTTTTATTGCCATCATTGGTGGTGGAGTTTTGCTTTTGGGGAAGAAAATTTCTTCATCGCAAATGAAATTGTTGTTGTCTTTTAGTGCAGCTTATTTATTGGCTTTGACATTTCTTCATCTATTGCCTGAGGTAATGGAAGGGCATGCAGAAGGCATAGGTTTCTATATTTTATTGGGATTTTTATTGCAAATTGTTTTGGATTATTTTTCTCAAGGTATAGAGCATGGTCATGCTCATGTTCATGAACAAACGGGTTCAAGGTTTTATTGGATGGTGACAATTTCGCTTTGGATTCATGCTTTCATAGAAGGAATGCCTTTTGGAGCTTCTGAGGATATGCATACTGGACACGCGCATCATCACGAGCACAGCCATGAGCATTCGTTGTTGGTAGGTATAGCTTTTCACAAGTTTACAGAGTCCTTCGTATTTGCATCATTGCTGTTGCATTTGCTAAAATCCAAGGCCAAGGCTTGGGGTGCATTGATTATGTTTGCCATGGTTGCACCCGTCGGAGCATTGATTTTCCATTATACCAATGGTCTTGCATTTTTGGAATTAGAGCATGCGCTTTCAGTTGTAATGGCCTTGCTTATTGGAATCATTCTTCATGTTGCTACTACAATCCTTTTTGAATCTGAAGAAGGGCATCGATTTAACCGAATGAAATTTTTGGTGATTGTTTTGGGCATGTTGTGCGCAGCAATTTTATAAAGAAGTTCTATGAAGATATTGTCCAGAGAATTTCAAGGTTTTGAATGGGTGGATATTTCGGCCTCCCATGCCCATGAGCTTGATTCAATTGTTGAAAAATTTGGATTAAAGAGAATGTTGGTGCACGATAGTGTTCAATTTGGACATCTACCCAAATATGAGAAAACGGATGATTACCACTTTTTGATTCTTCGTGGATATACGGCGAGCTCAGGCCAGCGATTGACCACCATTCCAGAGTTGTCCAATAAGATTGCATTTTTCTTCCATGAACATCGTCTCATCACCATTCATCGCGCGCCCTTTGAATTTTTAGATTCCATTACAGCAAAACATACCAATGTGGATTCATTGCTTTGGAATATCATTTCAGAGTTGATTAATACATACGAGACCCCTGGTCAATGGTTAAACGGTCGCATGGACGTGATGGAGAGGATTATTTTTTTGAAAGATTCCAGAAAGGTTTCGATTGAGGAGTTGTATTATTTGAAGAGCCAAGTTCGTGTAATCAAAAAGTTGTTGGTATTGACGCAGCATACTTTGATGAATTTGGATTTGGAAAAGGGTAACCGATCTGTTGCTCAAGATGTAAAGGATCGATTGGTTTCTTTGGTTCTAACCTTTGATGAAATTTCTGAGGATGCACATCAATTGATGAATACATACCTGTCAGTGGCAGCGCAGCGTAACAATGATGTGATGCGATTATTGACCATTTTCTCTGCTTTCTTCTTGCCGTTGACCTTTATTGTGGGGGTGTATGGAATGAACTTCGATTATTTTCCGGAGCTAAAATGGGAGCGTGGATATTTCTACGTTTGGTCCGTTATGATTGGAATTTCCTTGTTCATTTTTATTTGGTTCAAAAGAAAGAAGATTATTTGACAAATCTCTGTTTTTCGCCGGATGTTCATACACTAAAAGGTTTATTTTCGTGACATAGAAAATAAGTCTATGGAAAAACAAAATTGGCCTGTTTGGGAAGTGTTCATTCGCTCTAAAGCAGGATTATCTCATAAGCATGTCGGAAGTTTACATGCTGCTGATGCTCAAATGGCAATTGAGAATGCTCGTGATGTATATACGAGAAGAATGGAGGGAGTGAGTATTTGGGTAGTTCCAAGTGTGCAGATAACAGCTTCATCACCTGGTGACAAAGAGGCGTTGTTTGATCCTGCCAATGATAAAGTGTATCGTCATCCAACTTTTTATGAAATTCCCCCAGAAGTGGGACACATGTGATCGCGCATATGAAACACAAGGATTTTTATTTGCAAATGGCCGACACGTTATTGATCTTGGGTCAACGGTTGGCAGAGTGGTGCGGACACGGTCCTGCGATTGAAGAGGACATTGCTTTGAGCAATATTTCACTTGATTATATTGGTCAAGCTACTTCTTTGTACAAAGAGGTGGCGGTTCAGATGAATGAGGGAAAGACAGAGGATGACTATGCATTTCTTCGTGAGGAGCGTGAATTCAAAAATTTACTTTTGTCGGAATTGCCAAAGGGTGATTATGCATTCACCATTGCCCGTCAATTTTTATTTTCAACTTGGTATTATCATTTTCTTGAATCCTTGGAGAAAAGTCAAGATGCGTTTTTGCAAGGCTTTGCATCCAAGTCATTGAAGGAAGTTCGATATCATTTTCAACACAGCCGCGATTGGGTTTTGCGCATGGGTGGGGGGACGGAAACGAGCCATACTTATTTGCAAAATGCAGTGAACGAGATATGGACATATACTGGAGAGATGTTTCGTCCGTCACCTCAGGAAATCGAAGCTTTGAATGATGGAGTAGGTGTGGACGTAGCCCAGTTATTTGAAGCATTTGACAGAATTACTTC
>JBDLUK010000036.1:0-3727 GCA_039805365.1 Bacteroidota bacterium
GGTGGTAAAAAGTGGGAGTGTTAACAACTTATCGTGCATAAGTTGACGAGAATACTCTGACGAAGAGAAATGATGACAGAAAATCAGTGCAAGGGTCGCTTCTTGATGACACCTCCACGGGTGTCTTTGATAGGATGCTGGATAATGAATGCCTCGGGATCCAAACTCTCAACAATATTTACCAGATTGGTCACCTCCAAACGGGTGATAGCACAGAAGATAATCCGCTTGTTATCATGTGATGGGGAGATATCCCGAAATCCAAATTCACCTTTGTAAATGGTCAGCCCGCCTTTCAAATGCTTTCTGATTACGCCTTCAATCTTCACAGAATGATGAGAGATGATGGTCATTCCAATATACTCCTCCCAACCATTGACAATAAAATCAACCGTTTTGGAAGCTGCGAAATAGGTCAACATGGAATACATCGCCTTCTCTAAATCAAATACCCAAGCGGCAAGCAAGAAAATCAAAACATTCAACACCGATATAAAATCACCAACACTTAATGTAGATTTTCGACTTACCGAAACAGCCAAAACTTCGGTACCATCAATAACTCCCCCTCCGCGCATAGCAAAACCAATTCCGCCACCAAGGAATACACCACCAAAAACAGCAATGAGCAATTTGTCATCTGTAACAACTGGAATTTCAATAAAATGAACAAGTAAGGCCAAAGACAAAATAGCAAGGCCGCTCTTTATGGCGAAGTACCTATTGATTTGCTTATATCCCATGTATACAAATGGCACATTAAGCAGTATAATGAGCAAAGACAGATCCCAACCCGTAATGGCGTTTACTATCAACGAAATGCCTGTTACACCTCCGTCAAGAAAATGATTGGGCAATAAAAAACCTTTTAATCCAATGCTCGCCATGATCACAGCTAGCGCCAACATTAAAATTTGGCGCAACTGATGAGGCGTATTCCACTGCACTCTATTCTTTTTCATGCTCAAAATTGAACAGCAACACAACCACATTTCGTGATGTTTCAAAATTGTTGTGAGCCTTATGTTGTTAAAAGCTATCGAGTATAAAAGCTAACTTGAAAAATAAAAGCGGTATTTTCGCTGTTGAACTTGATTCAAACAATGGAAGAATTCTTAAAAACAGAAGGTGAATTTCAATTCATCGACAAAGGAAGCGGCGAACCGCTGATTTTGCTTCATGGACTATTTGGTGCACTAAGCAATTTTCGCGAGGTACTAGATGAGTTTTCTAAAACACATCGTGTATTGATTCCAATGTTGCCTCTCTACACCATGCCTGTTTTAACCACTGGCGTTAAATCATTGGCTGAGTATCTGCACCGATTTATAGAACACCATCAATTTCCTCAAGCCATGCTTTTGGGAAATAGTTTGGGTGGTCATGTTGCTTTGGTTTATACCAAGATGCATGTCAATAAAGTAAGGGCATTGATTCTCACAGCAAGCAGCGGTTTGTATGAGAATGCATTTGGATCTTCCTTCCCTAGACGAGAAGACAAGGAATTTATCCGTCAAAAAGTTGGACTTACATTCTTTGACCCAAAGCATGCAACCGACGAATTGGTAGATGAATGCTTTGAAGTGGTCAATGATCGCAACCGTGTATTGCGCATACTTGCCTTGGCAAAAAGTGCCATTCGACACAACATGGCCAATGACTTAAAGAACATGGATGTGCCCGCATGTTTGATTTGGGGGAAAAATGATACCATTACACCACCTGAAGTTGCCAATGAATTTCAACACCTGTTGCCCCAAGCAAACTTGTATTGGATTGATGAATGTGGTCATGCTCCCATGATGGAACATCCACAAGCCTTCAATCAAATATTGCGTGCTTGGTTGAACGAAAAATCTCTGTGATGCATATACTAGACGCCATATTTCTAACATCAAACACCAAGGTTGAGGGCTGTCCCGATCCACACATCAAGGAAGTGGCTTTCATCGGTCGATCCAATGTTGGAAAAAGCAGTTTAATCAACATGCTTGTAACCAAAAAGGGATTGGCGAAAACTTCCGGAACACCTGGAAAAACCCAAACCATCAATCACTTCGAAGTTCAAGTGAAACATGGAAAAAATTGGTACCTCGTAGATTTACCTGGATACGGCTACGCAAAAAAGTCAAAATCAAATCGCGGTGAATGGCAGCTGATGTCAAAGCGCTATCTTCAAGAAAGAGAGAATCTCGTTTGCACTTTTATATTAATTGACATCAGACATGAAGCCCAGAAAATTGATTTGGAATTCATGGAGCAAATACTGGAATGGCAGCTTCCAATGGCTGTTATTTTTACCAAAGCAGACAAACTAAAAGACCAAGCCGCTCTCCGCATGTACGAGCAATATGAGCAAGTCATGATCGAGCGATGGGGAGATAGTCCAAATCTTTTTTTAACTTCTGCAGAATCCCAATTGGGTAGAGACCAATTGCTCAAATTTATTGAAACGCTAATTAGTTAACGCCACATGGATCACCCCAATATCTCTTGGGAAGATAATTTTGAAAATCTCTTCCAGTCTATCCAAGAAGAGATCACACAAGCATCCGCTGTTTATTTACTCATGGATGAAAATGTGAGTGCATTATGGCTGAATGACATGTTAGAACAATGCCCTATCATTTCTTCTGCACATATCATTGAAATCCCGGCAGGTGAAGAAGCCAAAGAAATGGAAATTCTTCATCACATATGGGGACAATGGATTGAAGATAAAGTAGACCGCGATGCTTTTGTCATCAACATTGGTGGAGGCAGCACCACAGATCTAGGTGGACTTGCCGCTTCATTATTCAAACGAGGACTTGGCTTTGCTCACATCCCCACTACACTGACAGGCATGGTAGACGCAGCCATTGGTGGTAAAACAGCCATCAATTTTCAAGGAATAAAAAATATCATTGGCACTTTTCAAGAACCCGATCAACTTATCATTTGCCCTCATTTCTTAGACACATTAGAAGAGAGTGAAATTTTGTCGGGATTTGCTGAAATGATCAAACATGGGCTGATAGCCGATAGCTCCTTGTGGGATGCATATGGAGAATTGGAAGAAATCAATGCCCGCACTGTTGTTCCCTTTATCAAAAGAAATATTCAAATCAAAAATAGAATTGTGTTTGAAGATCCATATGAAGAGGGCGTTAGAAAGCAACTCAACTTTGGACACACTTTGGGACATGCTCTGGAAGCTTATTGGATAGAAAAACAATCTCCTAAATCACATGGATTTTGTGTTGCACTAGGAATGAAGCTTGCCGTAGCACTATCAGACAACCTTGAAAGTGATATTAAAACCGATATCATTTCATTTCTAGATGAACTGTACCCACAAGATTCAAATATGCCGCAGTGGAAAGAGCTTGAACCTTTTTTGGTCCAAGACAAAAAGAACATGAATGGCCAATTGAAATTTACGCTATTGGCTGAGATTGGCGTTGGTCAAGAAAATCAGCCGGTGACGTGGGAACAAGCAGCCCAATCATACAATCAATTGTTCTACAACAATTGAAAACGATCACCGTCCTGCAACGCTGGAAACCTATCTCTAAAGGATAACAACTCCTCTCGATTCAACTCCATGGTGTACACATCTGCAATATCAGATTGCGTCCACAAAACTTGCCCTTTGAAATCAATCAAAGCCGAATCCCCTGAGTACACATTTTCCTTTGGGTCTGTACCTACTCGATTTACACCCGCAACATAACAAACATTCTCT
>JBDLUK010000037.1:0-6062 GCA_039805365.1 Bacteroidota bacterium
CTAACCATCCTCCAACCAATTGATCAGGCACAACCAATGAAATCAAAAGCGTATAAACAGGAATCCTTGCACTGCAGCTCATCAGTGGCGCTACCAGAATGGTAATCAATCGATCTCTTCCATTGGAAATGGTTCTTGCCGACATGATCCCAGGAATTGCACAAGCTACACTAGACATCAACGGCACCACCGATTTTCCATTCAAACCAAATGGACGAACCAACTTGTCCATGATAAAAACAACCCTGGACATATATCCCGTCTCCTCCAAAATGGACAAGAAGAAAAACAACAAGGCTATTTGCGGAACAAATGTCACCACACCACCTATTCCGGGGATGACACCTTCTGAAATCAAATTGGTGAACGTTCCAGCAGGCAATTGTTCCTTGGCCCATTGACTCAGCTGAACAAATGATCCATCGATGGCATCCATGGGCAATGATGCAAATCGAAAAATAAATTGGAATATGATGAACAACACTCCCGCGAAAATGGCATAACCCCAAATAGGGTGAACCAAAATAGCATCCCACTTGGAAATCCTATCTTTATTCGTTTGGTCTTTGTTCACGGATTTTAGAGGGAAATTCTCCTTGATCCAATGGTACCTTTTCTTAGTGTTTTCAATTTGCAATTCAGGTGAATCCTGCATTTGTAACAGGTCTCCCTCGACGATGGTATTTCTTGCTTCAACGGCATCTTGAAAATGGACGATTGCTTTGCGCAATTCGTCGATCCCGTTTCCAGTTCTACCATTAACTTTGATCAAAGGAATCAAACGATCTTTCCAAATGGGATGATGATCCATTTCCCATTTGGCCTCCATATCTACCATGGTTTGAACCAAAATCATAGGGATTTTCAAATCATACAACTGCGTAAATAGCAACAGATTTCTTTCCCATTGCGTCTGGTCTGCTACAAAGATGACCAAATCCGGAAAGTCTGCATCATTCACGTTGAGGAGCAAATCTCGAACTACGCGCTCTTCTTCTGATCGGGAAAAAATAGAATAGGTTCCTGGCAAATCAATCACCTCAATCGTCCTACCTTCAATTTGAAGCGAGCCTGATTTCCGATCAACTGTAACACCGGGGAAATTCCCCACCTTTTGGTGAAGACCTGTCAACCAATTAAAAACGGTGGACTTCCCAGTATTGGGGTTTCCAACGATTGCAATTTTAGAAATTTCCTTGTTCATGCTTCTAGTGTAATCCACTCCGCTTCATCCAAACGCAAAGATACAATAGTACCACCCACTGAAACGGCCAAAGGATCACCCAAAGGCGCTTTGAAAATAACGGACACCGTATTGCCTTGGTACAATCCCAAATCTGCCATTTTTGCGGCCAAAAAACCAGAGGTCACCTGTTTGATGATTCTGGTTTGACCCAATGCAATTTCCGACAATTTCACGTCCATCATTGTACAAATGTCGATGGTTTCAATAGTGCCTACAATACCTTAAAAATGGTATTATTTCTGTCTGAAGTACAATCGAATTGGAACACCCGTGAAGTTAAAATGCTCTCTGATTTTGTTCTCCAAAAAGCGCTGATACGGCAACTTGACATTTTGAGGTGTATTGCAGAAAAACGCTATCGCTGGAGACTTCGTTGGCAACTGTGTAACAAACTTGATCTTCACTTCCTTTCCCTTGTAAATGGGCGGTGGATAAGCTTGAATCAATGGCAACAAAATATCATTCAATTTTGATGTAGACACCCTTTGGAATCTATTTTCAAATACTTCCAACGCCATCTCCAATGCCTTGAGCAATCGTTGTTTGGTGACGTTTGAAGTGAAGAAAATTGGAATATCCGTAAATGGAGACAAACGCTTCTTGATTTCGTCGGTCATCACTTGAACACTCTTGTGATCTTTCTCTACCAAATCCCATTTGTTCACCAAAATCACAATGCCCTTGTTGGCTTCGTCTATTTCATGAAATATGGCCAAGTCTTGCACTGTAATCCCTTCCACTGCATCGATTAGCAGCATACAAACATCAGCGCTACGAATAGCTTTCAATGTGCGGATTGAGGAATAATACTCGATATCCCCTTCAATTTGCTTTCTCTTTCTCAAACCTGCAGTATCCACCAACACCATCTCTTTACCAAAAGCATTGAAATAAGTGTCTACTGAATCTCGCGTGGTTCCTGCTACATCTGAAACAATGGAACGATTTTGTCCCATCAAAGTATTGATAAAGGTCGATTTCCCTACGTTGGGACGACCCACAATTGCAATACGTGGCAAGGTGGTTTCTTCTTTCTCCTCAATTTTTGGCATTATTTCGTACAAGTCATCCAACAAATCACCTGTTCCGTATCCATTGTTTGCACTAAGAGAATACAGTTTTTCTGCCATTCCCAAAGCCCAGAACTCGTGCGCCAAAACCTCTTTATCACTTGTATCTACTTTATTGCAAACGACAAAAACAGGTTTGTCAATTCTTCGCAACATGTCTCCTACTGCTTCATCCCATTCTGATAGACCGTCGCGTACGTCCACCATAAAAAACACTGCATCCGCTTCTTCCACGGCCATGCGCACTTGGTTGTTGATGTCCTTTTCAAACTCATCGGTTGAATCGGAAACCATTCCACCTGTATCAATAATAATAAATTCTTTACCTCTCCAAGACGATGTCCCGTACTTGCGATCACGCGTCACCCCTGATGTAGGGTCAACGATAGCCTCTTGGGTTTCAGTCAATCGATTGAATAATGTTGACTTTCCTACATTGGGTCGTCCTATAATGGCTACTGTATAACTCATGACGCAAAGATAGGGCTTACAAAACGTATATTTGCGGGAAGAATTAAAAGTACATCCATGGATAAGAAAATTATTTTCTCGATGGTCGGCGTAAACAAGCATACGCCAACAGGAAAACACATCATCAAAGACATTTATTTAAGCTTTTATTACGGTGCCAAAATTGGTATCATCGGTTTAAATGGCGCTGGTAAGTCCACTGTCATGAAAATCATCGCAGGATTGGACAAAAGCTACCAAGGTGATGTCGTTTGGTCGCCCGGTTATTCTGTAGGCTACTTGCCCCAGGAGCCTCAACTTGACGAAACCAAAACTGTCCGAGAAATTGTTGAAGAAGGTGTTAAACCCATCACCGATGCTTTGAAAGAATACGAAGAAATCAATGCGCAATTCATGGATGAGGCCGTATTGAATGATCCGGATAAAATGGACACCTTGATGAACCGTCAAGCTGCTGTTCAAGATAGAATTGAAGCTTTGGGAGGATGGGATTTGGACACGAAACTGGCCATTGCCATGGACGCGTTGCGCTGCCCACCTGAAGATTCGAAAATTGATAAACTTTCTGGTGGTGAAAGAAGACGCGTTGCGTTGTGTAGACTTTTGTTACAACAGCCCGATGTTTTGTTACTCGATGAGCCCACCAACCACTTGGATGCTGAATCAGTGCTTTGGCTCGAGCAACATTTGCAACAATACCCTGGAACTGTATTGGCCGTAACCCACGACCGATACTTCTTAGATAATGTGGCCGGTTGGATCTTAGAATTGGATCGCGGTGAAGGTATTCCATGGGAAGGAAACTACACCGGTTGGTTGGATCAAAAAACCAAACGCTTGGCACAAGAAGAAAAACAGGAAAGCAAACGCCGCAAAGTTCTTGAACGAGAATTGGAATGGGTGCGAATGAATCCCAAAGGCCGACATGCCAAAAACAAAGCCCGTTTGCAGAACTACGATAAAATGATGTCCGCTGGAGAAAGTGAGAAGGAAGTAAATTTAGAAATTCCGATTCCAAACGGTCCTCGCTTGGGAAATGAAGTAATTGAATTTACCGGCGTTTCAAAAGCATTTGAAGATAAAATTCTAATCGAGAATTTATCATTCAAACTTCCTCCCGCAGGTATCGTTGGAATTATCGGTCCCAACGGAGCTGGTAAAACCACGTTGTTCAGAATGATCATGAACGAGGAGCAATCCGATGCAGGTACCATTAAAATTGGTGAAACTGTGCAGATTGGATACGTTGATCAGCGACACAAAGAAATTGACCTTGAGAAATCAGTATATGAAGTTATCTCAGGAGGCAACGAAGTAATTCAGATTGGTGGAACAACCATCAACTCCAGAGCCTACTGCAGCAAATTCAATTTTGCCGGTGCCGATCAGCAAAAGAAATGTGGCGTGTTATCTGGTGGAGAGAGAAACCGCCTTCATTTGGCGATGACTTTGAAGACAGAAGCCAACGTGCTGTTGCTCGATGAGCCTACCAACGATATTGACGTCAATACACTGCGTGCATTGGAGGAAGGTATTGAAAGTTTTGCAGGATGCGCAGTGGTTATTTCCCATGACCGTTGGTTCTTGGATCGCATTTGCACACACATCTTGGCTTTTGAAGGAGACTCCGAAGTTTATTTCTTCGAAGGAACTTTTTCGGAATACGAGGAAAACAAGAAAATGAGAAAAGGTGATGTTGGCCCTACCCGCATCAAATACAAAAAATTGGTTCGATAGGATGTTGTACAAAAAGATAATCAAGCCTTTCTTTTTTCGTTGGAATCCAGAAGATGCGCATTATAAAGCAATGTCCCTTTGGACAATGGCCACGCGCATACCCGGTGTAAAGGCCTACTACGCTGCCAAATCAAAAAACAATGAACAGCATGTAACGGTGGCGGGGATAACTTTCCCTAACCGTGTTGGCTTAGCTGCTGGATTTGACAAGAATGGCAAATGGATTGATGAATTGGCTCTGCTTGGGTTTGGTCATATAGAAGTGGGGACGATTACACCCAAATCTCAACCCGGAAATGACAAGCCGAGATTGTTCCGTTTGCCACAAGACGAAGCCCTGATCAACAGAATGGGTTTTAACAATGATGGCGTTGAAACACTCGTAAAGCAATTAAAATCGCGAAAATCCGACGTTGTCGTTGGAGGCAATATTGGAAAAAACAAATGGACCGAAAATGAAGATGCTTTCAAAGATTATTTGATCTGTTTTGAAGCGCTTCACGATTGCGTGGATTATTTTGTGGTTAACGTGAGTTCACCCAACACACCCAATTTACGTGCGTTACAAGAGAAAGGTCCATTGCTACAAATACTTACCTCATTGCAAAATCACGAATTGCAAAAGAAAAATGCAAAACCCATTTTTCTAAAAATTGCACCGGACCTTACCAATGAATCTTTGATGGATGTCATCGATGTTGTTTCGCAAAGTAATGTGGCTGGAATTATTGCTTGCAATACAACCATTGACAGAAGCACATTGTCCACTTCGAAAGAGGAAGTGGAGAAGATAGGTGCTGGTGGTTTGAGTGGAAAGCCCGCGCAAAAAAGAGCGCTAGAAGTGATTTCAATCATTAGAAAAAGCAATCCAAATTTGGCCATCATCGGTGTTGGCGGTATTTTCACTGGACGTGATGCGCAAATGGCAATTGAGGCTGGAGCCGATTTGGTTCAGGTGTATACCGGATTCATTTATGAAGGGCCCTCCATTGCATTTTCTATTTCAAAAGAACTTCAAAAGTTTAAAAATTAGTTAAGCTATTCAAATTAAAAAACCCATTCAATAAATTAGTTTCAATGAAAAAGATATTTGCACTATTGTTTCTTTGCTTGGGATTCGCTGGAGCGTTTGCCCAGAACAAAAATACGGTCGGTCCTAAGCCCAAGGTCAAGCACAAGATTTATGGTCATATCGAGGGGCTAAAAGACACTACCATTTACTTGGCCAATTATTACGGCAAGCAGTTGTATTACAATGATACCGCTAGAGTAGACAGCAAAGGCAGATTTGAATTCAAAGGCAAGCCCTATGAAGAATGTGGCAAGTATGCATTGGTAATGCCCGGGCCTCGCTATTTCGAATTTATGGCTGTTGAAGAGGATATAGAATTCGCTTGCACGGCCGATGCGGATCCTACCAAAATTGTGGTTGTAAAATCGGCAACCAATCAAAAGTTTTTTGAATTCATCCGCGTAATTAATCAAAAACTAAAAATCCGTACGCCGTTGGATCAATGTTTGGCGGATAGTCTAAAGAG
>JBDLUK010000038.1:0-7456 GCA_039805365.1 Bacteroidota bacterium
TCGGATTGTCATTGCTCAACATCAAGATGATTTCACGATCCAATTCACGAACAGTTACATCTGGTGCATCTGGCCCGGAAATCAATTCGAAACAGTTGTCAAACAAGGCCTGTGCTTTATCATCTGCTACACGAACCAAGTTCACCGATTCAAATGGCGTTCCGCTCTGACTTCTTGCATACACAACACCCACTGTGATGTTGTTGTAATCGCCAGGCTCAAGGGTAAAAGGACCTGCGGATTGCATGAATCGGCGATCCCCTGCAGGATTTCCGCTACTCACCTCTGTCCAAGGCGCAGTAGACGTTCCCAATGTTCCAAAGTTCAATGGATCCGTATCACCTGGAAACATATAATCCGCGCCAATCGATAAATCTGCTCCAGACGCTTCGGACAAAGCATTTCCACCATAGGCCATGCGCTGACCATTCTTCCAAAATCCGCGTAAGTAATTGTAGTAATGTATGGCAACTGTTGGATAACCCGCAGGTCCAGATCCCGAACCGTGGTACAAGAATCTTCGCATTCCAAATCGCTCATTATCCACCACTCCATCACCGTAGCCTATTCCGATTCCTTTGTACGGAATTCCTTTTTGATCAATGGCCTCAATAATGTCAGTGGTCAACGGATTATCGATGGAGTCTTCGTCTTGGTAGGGCCCTTCAAAAAAGTCAACACCTACTGCAGGCGGACTCGCGCCATAACCTGGAGACAATCCCGTTGGATTATCCACTGCTGGCCCATTGTATCCATAACCCAAACCGCGTTGAACATCACATCCCACGTAATCATCGGTATGACCACCGACATCACAATCAATCCATGTTCCGAAATATGTCTCTGTCAATGTTTGCGTTCCTTGGTTGATCAAAACATAATTGTAAAAAGTCATGTTGTTGATCTCGTCATTGGTATTAAATGCAAAAGCCTGTGCGCGAATTTCCATACCAATCGGTTGACCTTGCGACTCTGTGTGCGCATTGCCTTTGTCATTGAAAACCCAGTAATAGTTTACATCACCGTATAGTGGAACAATATCCTCTCGCTTTCTACCTGCGCAATTGATTTCTCTTGTAAAATCAAACCAAGGGTAGTCACCATTTTGCGGCATGTACACTCCGTCTTGATCATAATCATAGAAAGGCGCGATGTACAAATCCTGACCAGCAGCAGTATTGCCCATTGCAGGATAATTGTAGAAATAACTTGGGATGGCATAAGGTCCTCCCATGGATTCTTCCGGATTACAACCCGGCGTATTGGCACACTCGAAAAACTGTCGGTGACGTTGCGCATCTTGGCGGTATGAAACGTAAAAACGATCCCATTGCTCGCAATTCGCTTCATTGGTAGAGGCGGTTCCATCATTGGTCAAAGGACCTGGCCAATAATCGTTTCCATCGTAACGATACAGAATGGCCGCCATCTTCAATTGTTGATCAGGAGAAATTCCCCCCATCCACAACGATCCAGCAAATAAAACAGAGGTATTGCCCTCTTTGGGAACAAAATAATGCGAACGCCCATTGGCCCTGTCTTGCCACAGCGAACCCCCTGTCTCAATCAATGCGCTAACGTTGTTCCATTCCAAATCACGGAGACCAGTAGCAGGAACACAAGCCGCGGCCTTAAGCGTCTCAACATTCTCAACACTCCTTCGCCTCGGCAACACTTTTCCATAGGTAACCAAATCCGAATGACCCTGACCCCAGGCTTGGCCCAAGATTATCGTCAAAAAAATGAATATCAAATTTCTATGCATGTCAAATCTTCTGTGTAGTACAAATATCCTTTTACAGGACGTTTCCAAATATCGGTTAAAACACGTATATAACTCGCTACTTGCTCTTGATGTTCTGTTTTCTTCTTTCCTGTTTTGAAGTCGATCAAAATAACCTTTTCATCGTCCACACAAAATGCATCAGGTCTTAATTCGCTAGATTGCTCAAGCAACAAAGGTTGCTCTATAAACCAACGTCCATTCAATGATTGCCATCCCGTCAATTGACCTTGTGCCATCATTTTTATCTCCAAACTCTTCAGCGCATCCATCTCTTCAGATGTCCATTGAAAACCCCGAATGTTGAGGTATTCCGATACATCATCTCCTTTCTTGTTTAGCAACAATGCCTGAAGAAATGCGTGGTACAACTCTCCTTTCTTGCGAGCTCCAGAGAACTTCTCGCCCAATTGACGTTTGGTCGCGGAGTACCGAATGCGAATGGCTCGTGATTTTTCTGACTTATCGAGTTCTTCAATCAAAACTTCCTTTTCCTCCCTTTTCTCTAACACAGCGGCATGATCTTCTCCAAAAATCCATTTCTTCTCTGACTTCTCTGTGCCATTTTCTTGCATCAGCCTAACCAACAAATGTGTAATCATGGCTTCCCAATTCAATTCCGTCTTGGAACCCTCACTCACTCCGCCTTTGTCTTCTTGAATAATGTACAATCGCTGTACAGCGCGGGTTTGGGCCACATACATTAAATTCAAATCATCCAAAACCGATTCTTCAAATTCTTCAGAAAAAGCATCTGGGTGATAATATTTGGGAGCACCACCACTGAATCGAAGCATTGCATCTTTTATCGGAACGCGGTCGTCATTCACAGGCACCCAAATTTGCTGATGGGGTTTCTTGGTAGCGAAACGAGGGTAAATAACAATGGGAAATTCCAAACCTTTGGATCGGTGCACTGTCATGATCTGCACTGCTTCCGCACTTACTTGGCTATTGATGCAAAGTTTGGTTTTCGCCTTGTCCCACCAACGAACCAATTCAGAAGGATAGTATCCCCAGATTTGTGACTTTTGTGACAACTGATCCAACAAATACTCTACGTACTCATCGACATCGACCCCCATAATGGAAATGACCAATCTTGCGATGTCATAAGCTGACGAACCTGACATCCAACGCAAAGGCAATTCCAACTTCCATTGCGTTAAAACCTCAGAAATCTCTGAAAGTTCAAATCGCACTGAACCATCCTTTCTGGTCTTCTCTATCATGGATGCAAGCAAGGCTTGATGGCGAGAAAACTCAGAAGGAAAAACTTCGGCAATGGAACGAATCAAATCGAAACGATAAAACAATTCTTTGGGCTGAGCCAAATAAATCAAGTAGGCCATGATCAATCTCACTTTGGGAGATTGCGCCAATAAAAAACTATCCTGTGTATTGATTGGTATCTGCGCGGCTTTCAACGCTTGGGCTATAGGACTTGCATCCGATTTTCCCTTTCTGGTCAATATGGCAATATCAGAAAGAGAGTATCCTTTTTGCTGACATTCTTGAACTACAGCAACCAGATCAGCAATCATCAATTCGCGCGTATCTTCTTCTTGTTGAAATACATGATAATGAACTGAACCTGGATGCTGATTTCTATCTTGCTGCTCTTGACCTTCGTATACCGCGCGCATCATAGGTGTCATTTCCGCACTTAACGTTTCAAATACTTTGTTGTTGAACAAAACAACATTCTTGAAACTTCTAAAATTGGCTTCCAAATGAAGAGGTCGATAACTGCTATTAACCAAATTCTCCAATCCCAATAAACCATCGTTCATCGGAACTTTGGGCAATTGAACAAACTGCTTGACATCTCCATTTCGCCATCTGTAAATGCTTTGCTTACCATCTCCCACAACAAATACTTCGCCACCCTTAGATAGGCTTTGATGAACCAATGGCAAGAAATTTTTCCATTGCAATTGTGAGGTATCTTGAAACTCATCAAACAACAAATCATCAAATCTTTCGCCTACCTTCTCGTAAATAAATGGTGTGGGATTGTCTATGATCACCTTGGAAATGACTTGATGAAAATCCTGAATCATCAAGAAATTGCGCTCCAATTTTAATTCCTCTGCTACATCGTGCAGGTAGTGCACGAGGCCCAAAGCATAAAAATTAGCAATCCATTTATCAAGCAAATAATAGGTTTTGATTTCTTCACTTCGGTACCATTCCCATAAAGACAAAACTTGCTGATTAATTTCAGCCGTATTTTGCTCAAACGCATCTTTGATTGCGCTTTTTCCCTTGATCTTGGTCCAAGATGATTCCATGGCACCTACCCATCTTGATGAAAGATCTTCGGCCATAAAGGGATTGTCTTTGTCACTTACTACAACAAATTCAGACAGCAACTTCAGCTTTTTATAGGGCTGACCACTGTAGTAATGGTGATCTTGAATTTCTGTTGAGCAAGCCTCAAGTAATTCGACAGCACGCTTGGCAATATCGGTGGGTTTCTTGGCCAACTGTGCGCGCCATTTGATCAAGGTTTCAAAGACCTTTGAAAAATCATCCAAGGTTAAGCCCTCTTGCCTTGCCAATGCTTCCATCCCCTTTTCGGTGTACATGGTCTTCGCAAATTCCAGCATCACTGTCTTGGGGTTCCAAGACTTTCCTTCTTCCATTTGGAACTGCACCAATTTCTTGAGGTAACCTGTAATGCTGTCCACCTTTCCGGTTTGATCTAGACAACGATCCACCACCTCTTCCAAAACACGATCGACATCCATTTCGATTTCAAAATCAGGGTGCATCCACAAATCACGCGCGAAAGATCTAACAATGCGGTGAATGAAGGCATCGATGGTCGAGACCGCAAATCTGTGGTAATGGTGCAAAATATGGGTCAAGGTCTTTTGCGCGCGCTCTTCCAATGCATACGGATCTATACCCAGATCAGTGGCAATTTCTTGAAACAAACCATAGGCCCCGTCTTTGGGAGTCAATTTTGTTCCGTGCGAAAAATCATGCAAGCGATCCAAAATACGCTTTTTCATTTCCGCGGCTGCGTTATTGGTAAAGGTTATGGCCAATATTCGAGCATATCGATCTGGGTGATCTTCACGCAAACACAACCGCAAATATTGCTTGACCAAATTGTAGGTTTTTCCACTTCCTGCCGAACTGCGACAAACCCAAAACTGAGGTGTTAAGTCTCTCATCCCAACGAAAATAATTGACATTGTGACGCGTTTAACAGATAGTTATCCAATGTTGATATAATTTTAGAGTATGAATAAGTTTCGTCTTCTTATTGGATTGTTGTTGTTGAGCATAACGCTTACACAATGTAGTGCATGCAAGGAACCACAAGAACCAGATGAAAATCTTAAAGCAACGTACATCGTTCATTGGGTGACGCACTTTGGCGATGACGATTTGATTCAAGGTCAAACATATCGCGATGCGTTCAACCGCCGACTGCTTTTGGAAGATCTTCGCGGTTATATCAGCGAAGTAAAATTGATTGATGAAAATGACAGCGCTATTGTGTTGAAAGACTTTGCCTTGATGAACTGGTTTGCGGATCCTACGATTTCTGTTTCGGCACGATCTGAAAAAATTAAAGCGCTTCAATTTTCATTGGGTATTCCTGCTGCTTACAATACATCCGTGGATCCGACAACCTATCCCAACGCCCATCCGTTATCAGTTGCTGGTGCCGCAGGGATGTTTTGGACTTGGAACACGGGCTATATTTTTTATCAGCTCAATGGCAAGTGTGATCTCAGCGGATCGGAAAACCAACCGCTCATCGATCCCATAGCCTACCATTGCGGCGATGATACCTTGTACCGCACCTTGACATTTGACATTCCTGATTTTACTGTAAAAGCCGGCGAAGCCTACCAAATCAATATTGACTTTGATGCCCAAAAATGTTTTTGGAATTCAACCGATACCATGGACTTGGATGTAGATTACCTGACACACACCAGTGGCAATTTACCGCTGGCCATTCGTGCCATGGACTTGTATCAAAGTGCTTTTTCAATTCCTTGATGAAAAATCGAATTTGGTTCTTTTTGCTGTTGATATTCGGGGCTTGTCAAAATCAACCCCAGTGCGACTGCGATAACCAATTGGCCAAATTTAGAAGTTACAAAATTCTTCCCCCACCCGTTGTCCCTAAGGACAATCCGTTTACATTTTGTAGCATCGAACTGGGACGTAAACTCTTTTATGATTCGCGACTTTCCAGTGATGGTCAAACCTCTTGTGGTAGCTGTCATTCATTGGTGATGGCTTTTACAGATGGGCAACCCACTGCGGTTGGCGCACATGGAAAGAAAGGAAACAGAAATTCCCCTACACTTTTCAATTTGGCTTGGTCGCCTTATTTCATGATGGAAGGTGGAGTAAAAACACTCGAACTTCAAGGTTTAGCGCCGTTATTGACTGCACATGAAATGATGGGCAATCCGCTGGCGCTCTCGAATGATATTCTTCAAGACAGCTGTTACCAGCGCATGAGCCAAAAAGCATACAATCGTCCGTTGGATTATTTTGTTGTAGTGCGCGCACTGGCCAATTTTCAGCGAAGTCTTATCAGTCTAGATAGTCACTTTGATCGCGTGATGTACCACAAAACTGAAAAGTTTACACCGGCAGAAGAAAGGGGTTGGAAGATTTTCAACTCGGCTCAAACAAAATGCGTCCAATGCCATCAACCCCCACTCTTCACCGACTTTGGATTCTACGACATCGGTCTCACAGACACCATGGACCAGGGCAAAGAGAGAGAATCATATCGGAAAACAGATCGATATAAATTCAAAACGCCTACCCTCCGCAACATTGAGCTTACGCCGCCCTATTTCCACAATGGTCAAATAGATCGATTAGAAGAGGTCATTGAATTCTACAATCGAGGTGGTGATGCAAATAGAACGAACCAGGACGCCAGAATTCATGAATTGAATTTGAATGAAAATGAAAAAAAAGACTTGTTAATTTTCCTTCAAACTCTGACGGATTGGAATGCTGTTCAAAATAAAAGGTGGTTACCTTTGTAAGCATGAGGCTCAAAAACTCAAATTGGATATTGATCATCGTCCTGCTCATGGTGGCAGTGGGATGTCGATATGACGTTTTGGAAGATGATCCCAAGATTGAAGAAATTGATAACTTCAGAAATACCCAACCTTATCCACTACAAATACCACCTTTCTTTCCACCGATGGATATCCCATCTGACAACCCACTAACCGTGGAATCTGTCAATTTGGGTAGATACCTTTTTTGGGAAAAAAAACTTAGTCTAGACAACTCCATTTCATGTGGAAGTTGCCACACACCCGAACACAATTTTTCAGACAGCAATCCCTTTTCAGCCGGTGTAGGTGGAACGTTGGGCAATCGACAATCGATGCCCTTGATCAATTTGGGTTGGGCAAGGTATTTCTTCTGGGACGGTAGGCATTCCTCGTTGGAAACGCAAATACTTGAGCCCGTAGAAAATCCCATTGAGATGCATGAAGACTGGGACAATGTGATTGATAAATTGGCTTTAGACACCTTGTATCCACCATTGTTCAAAGCCGCATTTGGGACATCCACCATTACCAAAAAACGCGCTGCGAAAGCCATAGCAAGTTTCATCCGAACGATGGTCAGCGCAGGGTCTAAGTTTGACAAACAGCGCATTGG
>JBDLUK010000039.1:0-10454 GCA_039805365.1 Bacteroidota bacterium
GAGAGCAACACGGTAATTTCAAGACAATCGAGGAAATTAAAGCGACCAAATCCATACCTGACACCACTTGGAGTAAAATGGTACACTATCTTGCGCTAGATAGTACACATTATGACTTTAAGTGATCAAATAAAAAACATCTTGATAGATGTTCCCGACTTTCCTAAACCAGGGATATTATTCAAAGATATTACTCCGTTGTTCAAGGACAGCCAATTGTCAACAGCATTGATAGAAGAGGCTGCGCAGTTGATAAAAACTACTGGTGCAGAAGTAATCGTTGGACTAGAGAGCAGAGGGTTTCCTATGGGATTTGCACTAGCCTTGGCCTTGAATCTACCTTTTGTGATGATCAGAAAAAAAGGCAAACTCCCCCGCCCTACCCATCAAGTTCAATATGAATTGGAATATGGGCAAGCCGCGATGGAGCTGCAGATTGGTGATATTGCGCCCCATCAAAAAGTGTATATCCACGACGACCTTTTGGCTACTGGTGGCACGGCTGAAGCTGCTGCAGAACTCATTCATCAGGCCAATGCAGATTTGGTGGGCTTTGGATTTTTAATGGATCTTAAAGGATTAAATGGTAAAGAAAAATTAATGCGTTTCAGTGTCCCTATTCATACCTTTGTCACGCTTTAAAAAAGCTGAAAATTTCAATGATAAATTTTCCTTATGAACTTCACTCCTTCTGAAAACGAAAGCATGATCGCACAAATGGTGCGTGACTTTACTGAAAAAGAAATACGTCCCAATGTTATGATATGGGATGAAAGCCAAGAATTTCCTCGCGAGGTATTCCGTAAAATGGGACAATTGGGCCTTATGGGCATTCTTGTACCAGAGCAATACGGCGGCGCCGGTTTGGGTTATTATGAATACAAAACAGCTATTGTAGAGGTTTCAAAAGTTTGTGGCTCAATAGGCTTAAGTCTTGCTGCTCACAACTCCCTTTGCACTAACCACATTTTGGAATTTGGTAACGAAGAACAAAAGCAAAAATATTTGCCAAAATTGGCCAGTGGTGAGTGGATTGGCGCATGGGGACTAACAGAAGCCAATACAGGTAGTGACGCAATGCGCATGAAATGCACCGCTGAAAAAGATGGTGAATACTGGGTAATCAATGGGACTAAAAATTGGATTACTCATGGCATCAGTGGTGAAGTTGCAGTTGTATTGGTGAGAACAGGAGACCTTCTTGACTCACATGGAATTACTGCATTTGTTATTGAGCGCGGCACCCCAGGATTTTCAGGCGGAAAAAAAGAAAACAAATTGGGCATGCGAGCCTCAGAAACAGCCGAGTTGATTTTTGACAATTGCCGCGTGCATGAAAGTCAAATTTTAGGCAAGGTTGGCGATGGTTTTGTGCAAGCCATGAAAATATTAGATGGTGGAAGAATTTCCATCGGATCGTTAGCATTGGGAATTGCTAAAGGTGCTTTTGAAGCGGCTGTCAAATATTCACAAGAAAGAGAGCAGTTTGGTCAACCCATCTCTAAGTTTCAAGCCATCGCCTTTAAATTGGCAGATATGGCAACAGAAATTGAGGCTGCCGACATGTTGCTTTTAGAATCGTGTCATTTAAAAAACACCCATCAAAAAGTTACAACCGTTTCAGCCATGGCCAAATATTACGCTTCAGAAGTAAGTGTTCGTGTGGCTACTGAGGCAGTTCAAATTTTTGGCGGATATGGTTACACCAAAGATTTCCCAGTGGAGAAATTCTACCGAGATTCAAAGCTTTGCACTATTGGTGAGGGAACTTCTGAAATTCAAAAGCTCGTTATCTCAAGAGAGATTTTGAAATAGCTAGTTTTTAGTTGAATGATTTGTTCCAAATGAGCGACCACTGTCCCGTGGCCTCTACATTTATTTTCATGCTGTAGCTGTTCAATTTTATTTTGGAAATACGCAAATCATCCATCTGGCCATTGATAGAAATATCTGGCCATTGCTCTTGAAGAAGTTTTTGGTTCAGTGCTTCCTTTGCCTTGACTAAGCTTCCATCTAGAGGAATGAGAAATAAATTCTGCTGTTGGAATTTTGACTTCCAAGATTCCCATTTTAATCCCCATTCTAGTAGTTGATTCTTGCCACTAAGATCAATTTCAGGATTACTCAAACGAATGTGCTTGCCCCCATTTTCTATTACTGGAATTGCAGAGAATTCCACTTGAACATTTTTTCTTTTCAACTTTTGCGTGACCACATCCATGGTCAGATTCAAATGCAGCATCCCATCATCACTGCCTGTAATCGAACATTGATGAATCCACAAATAATCTTCGGGTTGGTCGCTGATGGCCCATTTCTTCTGAATCAAATTCTGTTCACAGATTTTTTGAATGGCCATGTGGCTGTAATCCAATTGAAATCGAATGGTTGATTTCTGTTCCTTAAACGGTGCATGGCTAAAGGTAGGCATGGTCAACTCATTCACATTTGGCACAAAGTCACTCATGGTCAATTGGGTTTCGATACCCAGAACAGCCTCTAGTCTTCCATTTTTTGACTTTAAATCCCAAACCGATAACTTCTTTGGAACGATAGAAAGTACACCCTGGTCTTTGATAGGAATGCCCGCATACAACTCTTTCAACAATGGCGCTATGTCTTTCTGAAGGTTCCTTTTTGACAATGCTTGATCAGATTGCTCAAAAGCATTCTGAATAGCTTGCTGCATCTGCCCCACCACTAGACTCGTGAAATCCAATTTCAACCAGGTGAATTCACAAGGCGACAATGGAACCAACTGCAGGCTTTCGGATCGTGTTTTCAATTGCAAATTGCTTCCTATGGTCCAGATAATTTTACCCTTCCAGTGCATGGTTCTCGGTTCTTCCTTGCCTACACCACATGAAAATGGCACCATGGGAGATGCACAAGTCTCTCCCCAACAAGCAGGACACATTTCTCCTTCAATACCATACCGCAAATTGACATCAAAATACAACGTGTTTCCATCAACCTTAAAATGAAGGCTATCCCTTTTTAGTGTGTATTTCACTTTTGGATCTTTACACGCTCCCGATGCAAAGCCGGGCCATTCAGGGTTCTTAAACTCCCAAGGGATACTGCTATTCACTTTTCGCTCAATTGACCTCATATCCAATGAAACCGGGATAATCAGCGTGCTCAACTCTGGATAAACAAAGTTCATTTCCCCACCCATCTGCTCATCAACCACATCTTGATTTAAAGAACAACTCGCTAGCAAAACTGCAAAAAATACCAAGGAAAATAATTTGAACTTCATGACATAAAAGTCCAACTAAAACCAACAAGTCTTAAAAATGTTCATTTGATGTTGATAATTTGACTATACCTTGACAATAATCACTATTTTTGCGAGCTGATTAGAAAATCATGGTTCGACAACTGCTCAAATATTCTTTATTTATCGGGACCTTTTGTTTTACAAAAACTTGGGCACAGCCCGCCGATTCCCAAATTCAAGCCGTTGAGGAATTATCAAAAGTATGGGCAACGCACTATCCAGAGATATTTCAGGTATCCAACATTTCACAAGAATTTGATGCGCTACCTAAAGTTTGGCCAACCATCACTCCTCAAAATAACATTCAGCAGCTTAAGAGTATAGAAAATTACTACGATTTGAAAGCTGCCGCCTTGCGCGCTGATGCTGGATTATCATGGAATACCAGTACGCAACAGAATTTTTCTCCTCAACCTGGGGAAGAAAATTTATTCTTTAGGTCCAAGATAGCAACAGGTGTCGAATGGGATTTTTTGTCCAACGGCTTGATGGAAAACGAGCACAAGGCTCGCGCAATTGAAAATCAAAAACAAATAGAACTCCTTGGTGTACAAGAGAGTAAAACAAGAACAATATCTTTTGAGAATAGAAATAGCATCATCTATTTCTTCAATCAAGAAAAAATCGAAGCGCTCAAAAGCAAAGAGAAACTATTGATTGAGGAAATTCAAATTCTTGAGAAACTCGTTGAAAACAAAACTTTGCTTCTTCCCGTTCTCCTTGACGCCTACAAATCAAGAATTGAAGTCAACGGGTTATTACAAACTTACGCAAGCTATAATGCAAGTGTTCGAAGCTGGGTTGACTCTACCTACTTTTCTTCATCTTCTTTACCTCCGCTTTTTGACATTAATCCAAAAGCGTTGAAATTACTTTGTTCACAAAGTGATGTCACTGACCGTCAAATTATTCTTGCTGAGGAGACAGAGCGTCTTCAATACAATTGGATGAATGATGTCAAACTGAGTGGAAACTTGAGGTACAATTATTTTGATATGATTGGATTGCAAAACAACCGCGGATATCTTTCCATGGGAGTTCAAGCCAATATCCCCATCAAAATCTTCCACAAAGATTATCAGAATGCTCAGCACCTGCAATTGCAAAAAGACAAATGGAAAGCGCAACAAGAGACGGATGCAAAATGGTCTGAAGTATCACAACTTTTTTATGAATTCCGTTACAAGCTTAAACAATACTCGATTCTTGAGGCGCAAAGAAAACTGACCATAGAGCAATTAAAAATGGCCCAAACCCAAAATCAACTTTCGCCGGAATATTTCCTTCCAGTAGAGGCCATTCAGAATTTAGTGGAGTACTGGGATATCGTTATTGAACAGCTTGATCTGCATCAACAACTCTATCTAAAATTGGGCGAAATCAGATCATACGTTCCGCAGGAAAATGTCCTCAGATTTACAAGAACTTGGTCCACTGAATCACCATTATTTACTTATAATCAAGAAGAGAACATCAAGGTAAAACAAACTGGATTATTTGTTTGGTCCAAATCATGGATTGGAAAAAAACCACAAGAAATTAGTCAACAAATTTTCAATTGGCGTATAGACAAAGTTTACCTATCTCCAAGCAGTGACGCTGACGACAGAAGCAATTTTGAAGAGTTGGTTCAAAGCCTTCACCAAAAGAACATTGAAGTAGAATTGCTCATTGGTAAAAACAAATGGCTTTTCGCACCCATTCAAAATAATTTGGATAGTCTACATAAATTGTATGGGAAACTGCCCATTTCTGGATTGCATCTCGACATTGAGCCACACGCAATGGATGGATTTAAGGAAAATCCCTCTCAATATTTCGATTTGTACAAACAGCGCATAAAGGAAGCCAAAATGGCCTGTGACCAAAACACATGGACATTGGGCGTCTCTATCCCATTGTATTACGAAAATACTGTACTCGAAAATTTGAAAGTTTCTGCTGATGAAGTGGTCCTGATGGCATACGAAACCAAAGGACCTGAATCCATTATGAGAAGAAGTCAAGAAGAGATTCAAATATTCGGAGATAAAACAAGCATTGCTTTGCGCGCCAAGGATTACGACAGCAAAGCAAAGATGAGAGAAGATTTTGAGCAAATTTTACTTCAGCTTCCCAGTCAGAAAATTGCCATTCACGATTTTGAAACCTATTTACTATTAAATCCATAAGCCTTGAAAAGTGTTCATTTCAAAAGACAAGGATCAGACATCCGCGTCATGAGCGACAACGGCCCACAGAGGTCGAAGCGACAATGGGACAGAATTATTTATTTTATCGTATTCTTTTCCTTGATTGGTTGGTTGGGATATTATGTTATTACAAGAACTTTTTATGTTCGCGCGCAATCTCACGTTTTGTATGAAAACGTCAATGTCCGACTTTTAAAAGATTGCCGAATTATGGAATACTTTGTAGACGAGGACGTCGAAGTAAAATTTGGAGATACCCTTTTTAGATACATCGAAAATGCACCTGACGCCAGCTTTGATGTTACTGCAGATTTGAAAGCTGAAGCGAACAACAATGACAATCCAGCTTATCAATGGGTGATCAGAGAAATCTTGAATACGGAACAACGTATTTCTGTCAACGAAACACATTTGAATGAAAACAACAACCTCATCAAAACCTACGAATCAGAATTAAAGGAAATTCAAGCTATGGTTCAGTTGGGGGTTATGCCTCAATCTCGATTGGATCTTAGAAAGAACGAGATTGTTAAATTAAAATCAGAGAATAATCGTTTGATTGAGGAGAATAAAAAACTCAAATCATCCATTGAAGATTTGAGAAGTAAAATTCCTGCAATCAAAACAGATTACAAGAAAAATTTTAGATTATCGAAAGAAGGAATTGCAGAGGACAAATTTTTTGTTTCGCCATTCGATGGTTCGGTAAACCGTATCTACATCCGTCAATTTGAGACCTGTTTAAAATCTGAGATCTCCATGTCCATCCACCGTGTCTCCCCCATATTTGTTCGCGCTTACTTCGAGCAAGAAGATTTGGATTATTTAAAAACCGGAGATGAGTTTGAGGTTGAATTCCCAAATGGAAAAAAATCAATTGGGGTTCTAAAAAGATTTTACTACTCTACCATTCCGTTGCCTGAGGAGTACCAAAAAAGGTACGAGCCAACTACGCGTTCTCTTGCAGGTGATATTTACCCCAAGGATTCTATTGAAGCCAAGGAATGGCAAAGCTTCTACAAAATGGGTGCATTGGTTACAAGATTCAAGTATTAAAAGTCGTTACGTCATGAACCAAAATTTACTTCGCCTAGGTCAACTTTTCGTACTTAAAATTTCACCTCAGACAGGTTACTCTTTGCCCAATATCATGGGGGTAGATGCTGTTATTATTGACTCGATTAATGCTGAATTTGTAAGAAATACAGTTTTGGACATTAGACGCTACCACCAGGCTGAAGTTTATCTCAAACCTATTTTTGTTCAAAACGTCTTACTTAAAAAAAACAGTGTTTTACATGCATTAATTGATGGTGTTATAACCAGCGATCAAGATTTTAACACGATTGAGGAAAAGACGAAAGACATTTTTATTAAATCTTTGGATTTGTTTCCCACTGCGCCAAAAGGGGTTTATGGTGCCGTCGTCAAAAAAGCTTTGGATTTAATTTACACCCGTCAAATCCGACACATCAAACCCATTTTGGATCCCTATTCTATAATTGGTTACTCATTCCCTCCTATCTCCATTTCATTTGAGCAACACGAAGAAACAGAAGTATTAAGCGTATTGGATTGGGCAGAAAAAGAAGGGTATATATGGCCGGATTTTGAAGAAAAGATTTACCTGTGTAATCAATGTTCAGGTGGACTTTTAAGTTTCCGTGAGGTATGTCCACATTGCAAATCATCTAACACGTATGGAGAAGATCTCATACACCACTTCCCTTGTGCTTATATAGGTCCAATTAGTGACTTTCAAAAAGCGACTCAAACAGATTTATCATGTCCCAAGTGCGATAAAACTTTGCACCATATTGGTGTAGATTATGACAAGCCTTCTGTGCTCAATCATTGCAATACGTGTGATAGCAGATTCCAAGACATTTATGTGAAAGCAAAATGTCTGAATTGTGAAAACGACATTGATGTTCAATACTTGCAAGCGAGGGACATCAACACTTATAAATTGACGAAAAAAGGGCGTCTTGCCATTACACAAGGAGTGACGGATAGTGTAGATTTCAGTAAAGATCAACTCCCTGAATTGTTGAATGAATCCACCTTTGAATCTTTATTGCATTTTGATTGCAAAAGAGCTGAAATTTCTGACGAGGTAACCCATATATGCGGCCTTTATCTAGAAAACCTAAATGATTTCAGCAGTCGATTTGGTGGTTTCAAAAAACAATCTATTCTCCGAGAAATATCACAAGAGATCAAAGGAGAAATGACTGAACTTGATTATGTCACATTGAGTCCGAACGGTATTTTTATATGGACACAGCGAATGGTAGAAGAGGTGGATGAAAACAATGTCAACGAACGTGAAAAAATAGCCCAAAGAATTCGCAAACTCGTGCATGAAAATTTTGATCAATTCGACATCAATATCAAATTCGCAAAAATTGATTTGAAAGAAAATCATGATGCCATCGCTTTGATTCATGAGTTGAAAAGAAACCTAACTAGTCAATGAGTTTCGTAGACACATTTGTCAGCTTCGCTACATCGATAGGTTGGGCCAAATTTGTCCGTTACTTTTACTTTTTCATCATTTTCGAATTTCTTCGATTTTTTGTCCTCGAACTCTTCGTACTGATATTGTGGCAATTTACGCACCGATTTAGAAGAGATCGAATGACCAAAGCTCAACACGAGCTTTGGACAAGGATGCCCTTGGTATCAATTATTATCCCAGGTAAAAACGAAGGAAAACATATTTACAAATTGGTGCAGTCCCTGAAAGCACAAACTTACCAGAACTTTGAAATCATTGTTATAGATGATGGAAGTGATGATGACACAGAAAGAATTTGCAGGAATTTACAACATCTTGGATACATCGATTTATTTATCCGCAACGAAGTTAGAGGGGGCAAGGCTTCAGCAGCTAATCTAGGATGGCGTTTTTCCAAAGGAGAATTTATTGTTCACTTAGATGCCGATTGTTCATACGATCCCAAGGCCATTGAAAATATTATACGCCTTTTTTATTTTGACAGTCAAATTGGTGGTATAGGTGGTAATGTTCAAGTAAGAAATTACAAAGAATCACTGGCCGCAACGTTTCAAGCTATCGAGTATTTCGATAGTATTTCAATTGGTCGAATTTCAAGCAGTGAGTTGGGAATTTACAGAGTAATTAGCGGTGCATTTGGTGCCTTTAGAAAAGAAGCGCTAGATAAAATCGGCGGTTGGGATATTGGACCTGGACTTGATGGTGACATCACGGTTAAACTCAGAAAAATTGGGTATAAAGTCAAATACGAACCTACTGCAATCTGTAAAACAAGTGCCCCTGACACTTTCAGGAAATTGGCCAAACAGCGCCTAAGATGGGACAAATCATTGGTCCGTTTTCGACTACGCAAACACATCGACGTATTGTTACCCAGTAGGAACTTTACATGGCTCAACTTCATTTCATTCATGGAAAACATTGTTTACAATCTTGTGCTAAATTTCAAATGGTATTTCTACATTGTAGACATTATTTTCAATTTCACATCGCTATTGCCCTTTATCATACTGACCAATCTTTGTCTATATACCATTAACTATTTGGTGAAATTTATCTTGTTCTCGATGTTCCGATTGAATCAAAAAGAGCCCATTGCATACTTCCTACCCTACCTACCTGGCATGGTCATATATTTTGGCTACTTCCTGCGCTTTACAAGGACCATAGCTTATTTGCAAGAACTTTTCTTCAAGGCATCTTATAATGATCCGTGGAACCCACACAAATCATCGAAATTCGCTAAACAGATGCGACTGTAATTCTTCAAATTACTGTAGCTTTACTTCATGGCTTTAAATACAGTATTCTCTTGGTTCATTACCAAAAGAACACATCAAATAGAATTGTTCATGAAGCACCCGATTGAGGTGCAAGAAGAATTATTCTATTATCTAATTGAGGAAGCCGGCGCTACACGATTTGGCTTTGATCACAACTTTCAACAAATCAAAAACATCAATGATTTCAAAGAAAACGTTCCAATCAGAACGTATGAGCAGTTTCGCCCTTACATAGATAAAATCAAAGATGGTGAAGAGCAGGTTACTTGGCCAACTAAAGTAAAGTGGTTTGCTAAAAGCAGTGGAACAACAGACAACAACAGCAAGTACATTCCTGTCACCCAAGAAGCGTTGGATGAATGCCATTACAAGGGTGGAAAAGATTTGCTTTCGATATACTACCATATTCAATCCACGGCAAAGCTATACAACGGGAAGACCCTTGTCGTTGGAGGATCTTCCAAAATTGTTCATGATCATCAAGGGAAACTGACCGGCGATTTATCTGCCATCATCATTGATAATTTACCTAGCTGGGTGGAAAATAAAAGGACCCCGTCTAAGGAAATTGCCTTAATGGACAACTGGGAAGATAAATTGGAAGCAATGGCGGAAGCCACAATGAATGAAAATGTTACCAATATCGCGGGTGTTCCGAGTTGGACATTGTTGCTACTTCAAAAAATCTGTGCAAAAAAAGGCATTCAAAGCATCCATGAAGCCTGGCCCAATTTTGAATTGTATATGCATGGTGGAATTAGTTTTCTCCCATACAAAAGTCAATTCGAGGCATTGTTCACGCAGCCCGTACATTTCATGGAAACGTATAATGCTAGTGAAGGTTTTTTTGGGATACAAGACAGAAAAAATGCGGATGACATGCTATTGATGTTGGACTACGGGATATTCTATGAATTTATCCCGATGAATCAACTAAGTGAAGAAAAACCCCAAACGCTCGGCTTGGGTGAAGTAGAAATTGGACCATCATACGCTGTTGTTATATCTACCAATGGAGGACTGTGGCGATATCTCATCGGTGACACCGTTCGCTTCACTTCTACCCATCCCTTCCGAATTAAGATTACAGGAAGAACCAAACAGTACATCAATATCGTTGGCGAAGAATTGATGGTGGAAAATGCTGAGCAAGCTTTGAGCAACGCATGCAAGCT
>JBDLUK010000040.1:0-17676 GCA_039805365.1 Bacteroidota bacterium
TTTTCATTCCTTTTGTTCTCAAGTTCAAAATGGTCACGATGTAATTCAAACCACCCAACAAGGAAGATGCAACGAAAAGAACCATTGAAATCAACCAAAGTGTCATTCCTGTTCCAGAACCTGGCATTGCTTGAGGCAATACTGAGAGCGGAGGGTAAATTGTCCAACCACCCGATGCAGCACCACCTTCAACAAACAAAGAAGCTACCATGATTAAACTTGAAACCAAGAAGAACCAATAAGACAACATGTTCATGAAACCTGATGCCATATCACGAGCACCAATTTGCAATGGAATAAGCAAGTTGGCAAACGTTCCAGACAACCCACCTGTTAATACAAAGAATACCATGATGGTACCGTGAATAGTAACCATAGCCAAATAAGCATTCTTATCAAGAATACCATCTGGTGCCCATTTGTCACCTAAAAATGCATTCAAGATGGCAAATTTTTCCCCTGGCCATCCCAATTGAAGACGGAAGAAAATTGACAACATTACAGCTATGATTCCCATAACGATAGCAGTGATCAAAAACTGCTTAGAAATCATCTTGTGATCGTACGAGAAAATATACTTCGAGATGAAGCTTTCTTCGTGGTGACCGTGATCGTGAGTATGTGCTCCCATAACTTCTTACTAAAATTCGTTTTATTACTTATCTAACATTGATACCATAGTTGTGTCTGAGCTAGGAGCTGCCTCTTCCTTCTTCGAAGATTCTCCACCAAATGTCTTTTGTTCAGCCAACCATGCTGCGTAATCTTCTGGCGTGTCTACTACAATAGTCATTTTCATATTGAAGTGGGCCGCTCCGCATACCTTGTTACACAGCAAAAGGTAATCAAATTTGTCGTTACCCAATTTCTGACGCATTTCTGCAGTCGTGATGGTGGGCTTCATTTTGAAACGAGTAGGTACACCAGGTACAGTGTTCATTTGAGAACGGAAATGCGGCATATAAGCAGAGTGAATTACATCTTGAGAACGGAATACAAACTCCACTTCTTGACCAACTGGGATATGGAATTCACCTTTAACGATTTTATCATCGGCGCCAGACATCCATTGGCTTTGGCCATTCAATTCATTCTCTTTCAAATCTAGAATTCGCTGTTTGTGACGCTTCAACTTGTACAACTGATCCTCTAAACTTTCCATGTAGCTATCGGGCATCGTTCCTTTGGCCTTTCCTTCAGCAATCGCTTTCTCAGTAGCCTCAATGTTGTGGTCAATCTCAGCAATTTTTTGAGCCACTCCCTCTTTCGTAACCAATCCCAAAGCATTGGTTGTTCCGATTAGGTTATAATCAGCTGCTCCAAAAACTTTGTTCTCTCCTGGATATCTCGCTGTCCAGTCAAACTGCTTAGAATACAACTCGATTTGAATAGCATCCGCCGAAGCTGGACCCGTAATATTGTTCCATGTAATCAAACCATATACGATGATGAATGCCATTGTAACACCAGGAACCAAAGTCCATAGCATTTCTAGACGATTGTCATGTGCAAAAAACTTTGCCTTACGATTTGGGTTGAAACGGTACTTGTTTGCAAACGTGAACAACAAATAGTTCACAATGAAAAACACGATAGTAATCAACCAAATATTCAAAGACATCAATTTGTCTACAGCTGCACCATGCTCAGATGCCGCCTCTGGAAGATAATCGCCGTATTTGGCGTACAAATAAATAACAGACCCGAAGAATACAAACATCCAAACAATCCATGCATTTGCATTTACACGATTATCTGCTGCTGATACTTCTTCTTCACGTGAATTTCTCAACGTGCGCGATAAGTCATACACCTTGGTCAATTGAGCAATTGCAATAATTGCCAAAACCACCACTAAAAGAATGAATAAGTTCATTGTATTTTCTTTTTTCTATCCTACTAATATTAAATACTGTGATGATTACTTTCATCTAAGAAAGGATGCTTCACAGGAATCAAGTTTGCTTTGGTCAATGCCGTTGTAAACATGCGTACAAATAAACCCAAAAATCCGATAAACAAACCTAATTCAAACCAACCTGTAAAAGTTTCATGAGCGTGCGTTGTTCCGGGAATTACCGCCAAATAGAAATCAAAGAAGTGAGAGATGAAAATAATAACACCTGCTCTAACCAAATACTTGGTATTTCTCTTTGCATCACGCGCAACCAATGCATAGAATGGAACAGCGAAATTCACGAAGAAAATCGTCCACATCATACCCATGTAATGCTCGTATCTCTCTTGGAAATAAGTTACTTCTTCAGGGATATCAGAATACCAAATCAACATGTATTGGCAGAACCACAAATAGCTCCACAACATAGAAACGGCAAACATCCACTTACCCATATCATGAATATGAGAATCATTGACATTTCCAAAGTATCCTAATTTCTTCAACCATACCAAAGCCAAAGTAGCGAAAGTCATGGTAGAAACCCACATGCCCGAGAAGATGTACCAACCGTACATAGTAGAATACCAATGTGTATCAATACTCATCAAAACGTCCCAAGACATAGTTGAGGAAAACACTGCGAAGAACACCAAGAAAACAGCGCCCTTGCGGTATTGCAAAAAGTGCAAATCTGTTCCACCAACAGTATCTTCTTGAATAGACCACTCACGGAATTTGCGAGCGAAATAAATGAAAGTTCCTGCGTAAGCCAACATTCTCAACCAAAAAAACCAAGCTGATAAATATGGCTTTTTCCCAGCAATGATGGCATCATAATCAGGGTGGTTAATATCATGCACGTTTGGATCCATCCAATGATACAAATGATGCAAATGCAATTGACCCGCCGCAATCACCAAAAGTAAAATTCCAACACCTACAGGAATATACTGGAACATCGCTTCAAAAATTCTTTTCAATGTCGCAGACCAAGCAGCTTCAGTAGCATATTGTAACGCATAAAAGAACATTGCGCCTAAAGCAACCGCAAAATAGAAGAAACTATTGATCAAAATATTGGCCCACCAATATTGGTGATGCTCAGTATGATCAACAACATAACCACCAATCAAGGCAACCAATCCAATCCCCATGAATATTGAGGACCACTTTTTAACCCCACTTGGGATTTCAAATTGTAATTTATCGTGTGTCATAATTATCCTAGATTATGGTTTTGCCATCGTTTCTTCTGTTGATGCCTCTGCGGGAGACGCAGCAGCAAAAACAACCATTCCATTGTTATCATAAGTTGGCGCAGCAACACCCTTTTGCAAACATTTAACGTACTCAACTACTTGCCAACGCTCTAATTTGGTCAACTGAGAGGCATGAGAACCCATCAAACCTTTACCATATGTGATTGAGTGGTACATTTTACCTTCCTGCAAGTCCTTTAACTTACCTGGATAATCTGGAGCTACAATCTTACCGCTTGCTGAAATTGCGCCATCACCCTTACCCTCTTTTCCATGGCAATGTGCACACATATGTTGATACAATTCAGCTCCTTTTTCAATGTTTGCTTTATTGCTCAACAAAGGCGACTTCACTTCCATAGCAGAACGCTCATAATCTTCGGGCGTATTCTTCAAGGTATACGGGAAGATCATAAAAGATGATCCCGCTGTGGTTAATTTCTCAGCACGCTTCATATCTGCCTCCATAAAAGGAACTGTTCCAGGAGCAGGCTTGCGCGATAATTTCATGGTCACACCAGCCTCAGACTTTTGCGCCAAAGTCCAGTCCATGTGCTTATTTGAACCGTAGTCAACATATGCTTCCAATGCTGGTGAACGATACATATCTGGCATGTACTCGTACCCGGCAGAATTTGGATCTACGCGACAAGATGTAATGGCCAAAACCAAGGACAATACACCTGTAATTTTTATCAATGGGCGATTCATAATCAATACTCCTTAATGCTTAATTCATACACATCTGTTCCTTTGATCAATTCCTCGATCTCAGCAGCAGACATACTTCCATTTTGATCAGTAACGATTTCCATTACAAACTTGTCGTCTGTAGTGCGCGGATCTGGGTTACTCGCTGGCATACCTGGCAATGTCCCATTGCGCAAAAAGTAAGTTAATGCCATTCCGTGAGCACCACAGAAAACCGAAAATTCAAAAATTACTGGTACAAATGCTGGCGCATTTTCAATCCAAGAAAAACTTGGTTTACCTCCAATATTCATTGGCCAGTCATGAATCATGAAATACCATGTTCCGAAGATTGCCAAAATTGTTCCTGTCGTTGCATACATAAATGAAGCAATCGCCAAACGTGTGCGCTTAACACCAATTACAGGATCCAAGCCATGCACAGGGAATGGAGAGAAAACATCCTTTACTCTGATTCCCTTTGCTACCAATGCACGAGCCGCGTCCATTAACTTTTGGTCGTCATCGTACATCACGTGAAATACTTTGTTTGCCATGTTTGTTCTTTATGCCAATTAGTGTTTTTCTGCTTCTTTTTTATAACTCTCTCCACTCACCTTCAAGATGGTCTTCAACTCGTTCAATGCCAATACTGGGAAATAACGAGCAAACAACAAGAACAAAGTGAAGAATATACCGATGGTTCCTACAAACATTCCTACATCAATTCCTGATGGGTGGAACTCACCCCATGCACCTGGTACATAGTCACGGTGAATTGAGGTAACGATGATTACGAAACGCTCAAACCACATACCAATGTTTACCACGATTGACAATACGAAAGTCGCTGCCAAGTTGGTACGGATTTTCTTGAACCAGAACAATTGTGGGCTGATAACGTTACATGTCATCATCATCCAGTAAGACCAACTGTAAGGACCTGAGAAACGGTTGATGAATGCATATGCTTCATATTCCACTCCACTGTACCATGAAATGAACAACTCCGTCAAGTAAGCAACACCAACGATTGAACCCGTAACGATGATTACGATGTTCATGTACTCTACGTGTCTTACGTGAATATATGCTTCAAGTCTCATGGTTTTACGCATGATCAACAACAATGTCAATACCATTGCAAAACCTGAGAAGATAGCACCTGATACGAAATATGGAGGGAAGATTGTCGTGTGCCATCCTGGTACTACTGAAGTAGCAAAGTCCATAGATACGATCGAGTGAACCGAGAATACCAAAGGTGTAGCAATACCTGCCAATACCAAAGATACTTCCTCAAAACGGGTCCAGTTCTTAGCTCTACCTGACCATCCAAAACTTAAAATACTGTAGAAACGCTTCATACCTGGCTTCACCATTCTGTCGCGAATGGTAGCAAAATCTGGAATCAATCCGATATACCAAAATACCAAGGAAACTGAGAAATATGTAGAGATCGCAAATACGTCCCACATCAAAGCTGAATTGAAGTTTGGCCACAATGAACCAAATTGGTTCGGCAATGGCAAAGTCCAATAGGCCTGCCATACACGTCCCATGTGAAACACTGGGAAAACAGCAGCCATCATTACCGCAAAAATGGTCATCGCCTCAGCAGAACGGTTAATTGCCATTCTCCAACGTTGACGGAACAACAACAATACAGCAGAAATCAAAGTACCGGCGTGACCAATACCAACCCACCATACAAAGTTGGTGATGTCCCATGCCCAACCTACGGTCTTGTTCAGACCCCAAGCTCCGATACCTGTTGCCACCAAATAGGAAATACATCCTATTCCGTACAACGCGATAACGGCTGCAATTGATAATGCTATTTTCCACTGACGAGGTGCTGGACCTTCGATCGGACCAACGATATCGTTGGTGATGTCATGATAGGTCTTGTGACCTAAAATCAGCGGCTGACGTATAGAAGCTTCTTTTAACATAGTATTGGTTTATGCTTCGGTTTCAATATTTCTAACTTTTGTCATGTAGTAGATGTTGGGTTGAATTCCAACTTCTTCCAATGCATGGTAAGAACGGTTGTTCTTAGCGCGTCCTGTATTCTCGCTATTGGTGTCATTCAAGTCACCAAATACAATGGCGTGTGTTGGACAAGCCTCAGCACATGCGGTAACTACAGCACCATCAGCAACAACTTCTCCGCGTTTCTTCGCATCGATTTTGCCTGCTTGAATGCGCTGCTGACACATGCTACATTTTTCCATTACACCACGTGTACGTACTGTAACATCTGGATTCAATACCATGCGCATTGTCTCATCTTGAGAAGGATTGAACTTCGCAAAACGGTCATTGGTTACATAATTGAACCAGTTGAAACGACGAACTTTATATGGACAGTTGTTTGCGCAATAGCGTGTTCCGATACAACGGTTGTAAGCCATATTGTTCAAACCTTCATTGCTATGCGTTGTTGCAGCAACTGGACAAACCGTCTCACAAGGAGCGTGGTTACAGTGCTGACACATCATTGGCATGTGAACTGTTTGGGGATTCTCAGTTGGAATTTCCATATCGCCATAAGCTGCAATGGTTCCCAAACCTTTGTTCTCTTTGGTTTCTTCCAAAGTTGCAAAATCAGAAGAGAAATAGCGGTCGATACGCATCCAATGCATATCACGGTGACGCTTCACTTCTGTTTTACCTACTACTGGAACGTTATTTTCTGTGTGACAAGCTGTGATACAAGCGCCACAACCGATACAGCTAGACAAATCGATGGTCATTCCCCAACGGTGTCCAACATTCTCAACTGGATGCTCAGCCCAAAGATCCATTTCACGAACTGGAACTCTGTCTTGCGCATTGATTGAACCATCTCCGTTCACGTCAGCATGCACTGGCAATGTTGGAGCTGTGTTCCATGTAGCCTTTCCTTTCTCAGCTGATTTCTCTTTCAAGTATGCAGCCAAAGTGGTTTCTTTTACAACAGAGTCACGACCCATTACTGTGCTGTGCAACTGAGTAGAAGCCATTGGATATGTAGCATTCATGTTTTCGATTGTTACATCGAAAGCAGCATAATTTCCTTTGTTGACGAAAACAAACGCGTTCTTACCAATTGGTGTGCGCATATCGTTCTCCATCAAATATTCTCCGTCACCGTCTACTTGATAAGCCGCCTTTCCAATCAATTCGTTGTTTGCACCACGACCATATCCCAATGCAATACTAACAGTACCTTTCTTTTGACCTGGGATTGCTACAGCTGGCAAAATCAACTCTTGACCATTGGCTTTCACTTTCACCAAGTTAGAATCTTCTTGCTCACCGATGAAAAGATTCAATCCCATTTCTTTCATATCTGCAGGCGCCATGGCAACATAGTTGTCCCAAGTTACCTTAGAAATTGGATCTGGTGTTTCTTGAAGAATCGGATTATTGGCATGGTTACCCAATCCCATGTTCACTGCAGTGTACAATGACATCTCCCATGCACCAGAACGGGTTGAATTAATAGCTGAAACTGCACCGCTCACGTCCATAGACGAAGTTGAAACAGTGGCTGCAGCTGCGACAACTGGAGCTGCGCCTTGAACTGCGGTTGGATCTTCAACTACAGTTTGTGCTGCAAATGTTCCGTTGTGAACTGCTGTGTACCAATTGGTATCAGCATCCATCATCGCTGGTGTATATGCACCATTGAAGTTCAAACGCAAATAGTCATAGTAACTCATGTTGTTACCAGACCATGCCAAATAATTCTGACCAGCAGCACGTGTGTTGTACATCGGGCTGATCGTGGGTTGTACCAAATCAATTCTTCCTGAAACTGCACTCAAATCATCCCAAGACTCCAACTGGTGGTGGTCTGGCGCGTGATATGAGCATTTAGCAGCTGTCTCATCTGCATACAACGAAGTTGCTACAGTTGTCTTCACCTTTGACATTGCACCTGCAAAGTTCAAATGTGACAAATTATAATTGGGGTTACAGCCATGTACAATCAATACATCTACTGAACCACTATTCATTTCAGCAACCAATGACGCTACTTCAGCATCATTACCAGCATAAAGATTCAAATGTTGGTTCATATTCAAAGTTGAACCATAGTTGCCCAACATTTTGTTGATTGCAACTACGACACGTTGAATATTGGCATCATTGCTTCCAGCAACTACTACCGATGAACCATTGGCAGCTTTTAATTCACTTGCAAGTTTTGAAATAACAGCAGCATCAACTCCATCAACAGCAGCCTTGCTACCGTTTAATGCAGCATAAATTGCAGCAACAATTTTACCTTCTTGAGAAGGTTTGATCGCTACACGAACATCCGCATTTGAACCCGTCAAAGACATTGTCGTTTCGAACTGATAATGCTTGCTCATGCTACCTGACTCAGGTCTTCTGCCAGCAGCGTAATCCGCAGCAAATACGTTTGAAGTCAACCATGACCCCAAGAAATCTGCTCCAACGCTTACTATAACTTTTGCCTTATCAAAATGGTATTGAGGGACAACAGCCTTTCCAAAAGCCTCACTGTGCGCAGTAGTCAAACCATTGTAAGAAACAGCATCATACTGAACATGTTTTACCTTTCCAGCATGAACACCAGCAAATGCCGCGATGGCCTTTTGCGTTGTTGTACTAATGATGGTGTTAGAGATGACACGGATGTTTTTTGCAGAAGCAAAAACAGATGTCAAATCCTTGTCCAATGTTTCCCAAGTAATATCCGATCCCGCTTTGCGTGGACCTTTCACACGTTCTTCGTCATAAATTTCAAGAACAGAACCATTGATACGAGCATTCATAGCTCCATGGCCCCATCCGTGAGATTTATTTCCTTTGATGAAGATGGGACGACCCTCGCGGGTTTTTACCAACAAGTTGGCATAATCCATTCCATCATAATACGTAGTAGCATAGAAATTGGCAATACCCGGAGTGATATCCTCTGGCTTTACCACATAAGGAATGCTCTTAACAACTGGCGCTTCACAAGCTGCCAAAGTTGCTGCGGCAACGCTGAATCCCATGAACTTCAAGAAGTCACGACGTCCAGTATTTGCTTTAGACAATTTCTCGTCTGCAAAAGCATTTAACCCATTGTTTGCAGGTGCAAATTCTTGAGAAACTGCTTCTTGAAAGGATTCACGATTGTTGAATTCTTCCAAGCTAGTCCAATATTTTTTATTGTTACTCATGTTCGTAATTCCTTAAAATTAATAGTGACATTTACCACATTCCCAACCGCCCATTTCTTTAACGGTCACTTCACCATCTTCCATGATTTCCTTTAAAGTACGCTTACCTGTTGCAGAAGACTCAAATCGCTTGTGCATTTCAACGTAGTATTCAGAACTCTTAAGATCGATGTTGGCTTTGTTGTGACATTCGATACACCATCCCATTGTCAATGTTGGCTTGCTCAATTTGATCAAACCTGTAACATCTTCTTGTGCATTGATTTCTTCGATTGGCGCAAGGCGACCCACTGAATAAGATTGAACGGGTCCGTGACACTGCTTACAATCCAATTTCGCACCTGTTACGTGCAAGCTGTGGTTGAAATTCACGTGATCTGGAAGATTGTGAACTTTGTTCCATTGAATAGGTTGTTGTTGGAAATTCTCAATGTACTGACCTGTAGCTGGATCAAATCCGATGGCAGCATAAATTTTGGCAATTTCCTTTTCTCCAGAAATTGGACCTTTCTTAATCCCTTTGTGGCAATTCATACAAATATTCACAGAAGGAATACCTGCATGCTTAGATTTAGCAGCAGACGAATGGCAATATTGACAATCTATTTCGTTTTGACAAGCGTGGATATTGTGAGAGAACCAAATCGGTTGATCAGGCATGTAACCTTGGTTTACACCAATACGGTTCAACTTTCCATAGCCTATTACAGCCAGATACATGACCATGATGACTCCGGCAACACCAACATAAGCGCGGTGTTTCCACATCCATGACTTGGCATTTTGCCAATATGTTTTGTCCTCAACTGGAGCAAGACCATCACGTTCGTGAACGGCATGCTTCAATGACTTAGCAATATTTGCAGCTGATGCTCCAATAATCGCCAAAATCACACCAATAATGATCAACCAAACCAAAGTACTTGAATCGTTTTGATCGCCATACTCTTCCATGATTTTGTCTTCAATCTTGGGACACTTATCTTCCGCTGCAGCAGCGGCACCTGCATCAGCTCCGCCAGCACCACCACCAGACTTTACATAAGCCATAATGTCTTTGATCTCAGCCTCGTCAACTGCTTGCGCAGCCATCCAACCAAATTGAGAAACATACTTGGCCACCAAACCTTTTACATAAGCGTCTCCAGTACCCGCAGCTGCCTGAGGATTCTGAATCCATTTAATTAAAAGAGCATCCTTGCCTGCCCATCGCTGGTCAATGCCTTTTAAGCCCGGAGCCGCAAGCACCTCTTCGGTAATCTTGTGGCACGAGGCACAGTTTGCTTTAAATAATTTTTCACCATTGGCAGCATCACCACCCTCGTGAATTGAAGCGCTAGCTTGCTGAGCGCTCATTGTCACCAACAGTACAGCGCCTGTCAGTAATCTAAAAATACTTTTCGAAAAGCCCGTCATTGCTCGGTTTTTACAGTTTTTCCATTTGGAATCAAGCGCAAAAATAACCAAGGACTATTATCACAGAACTGTCATCAACAATGATTTTCTAATTTAAAATGATTCTAAATAAAATTTGTTAAATCGTTTTTCTCCATTCCATTGATTATGTGTGCTTTGGCAATTTTCCTTGCAGAAATCAACCGGCCAAGGTGAAAAAAACATACTTTTGTCAGTATGTTAAATATTCGGTTGTATCTGATTATTGCCTTGTTGGAAGTTTGTGCGCAATCTGTTGCGCAAACTCCTGAAAATCCTGAAGTAAACTATCCAAATCCCTCCAAAGGCAGCGTTCGTTGGATCGTTCCGGATAAAGTTCAGCAAGTAGATTATAAAAACAGAAAGCTTACCACCCAATCGGGCTATAGAATTCAAATTTTTATCGGTCCTCTTGACCAAGCCAAAAAATTTCGACAAGATTACATAGCGGCGCATCCCGGTAGTCTCATCTATTTGTCTCAAAATATTCCAGATCATGTATTGCGCCTTGGAAACTATCTTTCGAAGAGCGAAGCTCGAGAGGCGCTTAAAGAAGTTAGAAAAGAAATTCCGTCGGCTTTTATAGTAGACGATATGGTTGAACCCCCAAGAATCGATTTAAAGGATTGACGAGTGTCATAATTGACTAGTTTCTGTCCAATTACATTTGAAAAAATATTTGCTATGCCTATTTATCATCAACTCGGTAAAATCCCCCACAAGCGCCACACTGCGTTTGAAAAACCCAATGGTGGCATTTACTACGAACAATTGTTTGGTACCGAAGGATTCAGCGGAATGTCTGCTCTTCTCTACCATGTGCATCGACCCACAATGATCAAATCATTTGGTGAACCCAAAGATGTATCCCCAAAAGCTGCAATAGAAAAGAATATTACACCATACATGCTCAAAGGTTTTCAATCTGCTCCCAAAGCGGATTTCCTAGAGAGCAGAAACGTTGTTCTTTTTAACAATGACCTTCACATCAGTGTAGCAGCGCCTCAGCAAAGCATGACAGATTACTTTTATAAAAATGCAGATGCAGATGAAGTAATATTTGTTCATGAGGGAACTGGGACTTTGCGCACTATGGTTGGGAATTTAAAATTTGAATATGGCGACTACTTGGTTATTCCACGTGGTATGATATACCAAATTTCTTTTGATACTGCACAAAATCGTTTATTGATAGTCGATAGTTTTTCGCCAGTAGTGACTCCCCATCGTTACCGAAATGAATTTGGCCAAATGTTAGAGCATTCACCATTTTGCGAACGAGATATTAGAAGACCTTCTGATTTAGAAACACATGATGAAAAAGGTGACTTCACCATCAAGATCAAAAAACAAGGAATGATGCATGAACTGGTATATGCCAGTCATCCCTTTGACGTGATTGGTTGGGATGGATACAATTATCCTTACGCGTTTTCAATTCATAATTTTGAACCCATCACAGGAAGGGTTCATATGCCACCACCCATTCACCAGACATTTGAAGCGCACAATTTTGTGATATGCTCTTTTTGCCCGCGTATGTATGATTACCATCCAAAGGCAATTCCAGCACCCTACAATCATAGCAACATTGATTCGGACGAAGTGTTGTATTATGTAGACGGTGACTTTATGAGCAGAAACCACGTGGAAAAAGGATTTATATCCTTGCATCCTGGAGGAATTCCACATGGACCTCATCCGGGAGCCTATGAAAGAAGCATTGGCCAAAAGGAAACGCTTGAATTGGCTGTCATGGTGGATACGTTCAAGCCTTTGAAATTGACGCAAAGCGCGGTAGATATGCAATTAGACAATTATTATCAATCTTGGTTAGAAAATTAAAATTATGGTTACCGATAATACATCTCAAAAACTGGAAAAAATCTTCACTGATGCGCAAGATTTTCTTCCGATCCTAGGAACTGACTATGTAGAATTGTACGTAGGCAATGCCAAACAAGCCGCTCACTATTACATGAGCGCTTGGGGCTTTCAACCCGTAGCCTACGCAGGATTAGAAACTGGCTTAAAAGACAGGGTTTCTTACGTTTTGGAACAAGGAAAAATTAGATTGGTTTTGACCTCACCTTTGCAACAAGATGGAGCCATCAATGCCCATATCAATGCGCATGGAGATGGTGTAAAAGTTGTCGCACTTTGGGTGGATGATGCCAAATACAGCTGGGAGCAAACCACACAACGCGGGGCAAAAAGCAACATGGAACCCATTGTCATGAAAGACAATGATGGTGAAGTGGTTCTTTCGGCTATACATACTTACGGCGAAACCTTGCACTACTTCATCGAAAGAAAAAATTACAATGGTGTTTTCTTACCGGGTTATCAACCTTGGAAACCTGACTTTAATGCAACAGATGCTGGATTACTTTTCATCGACCACATGGTGGGCAATGTTGGATGGAACGAAATGGACACTTGGGTAGACTTTTATGCCAAAGTAATGGGCTTTACTCAATTGGTGAGTTTTGATGACAAAGACATCAGTACAGAGTATACCGCTTTGATGAGTAAGGTTATGGCCAATGGTAATGGTCGAATCAAATTCCCTATCAACGAACCCGCAGAGGGACGTAAGAAAAGTCAAATCGAAGAATATATTGATTTCTACAATGGCGCAGGGGTTCAGCATATAGCTGTTGCCACAGATAACATCATTGAAACAGTAAAACGTTTGAAAGCTGGGGGTGTTGAGTTTTTGTATGTTCCACCATCCTATTATGATGATATTCTTGATCGTGTCGGACAAATTGATGAAGACTTGGCTCCATTGAAAGAATTGGGCATATTAATCGATCGTGATGACGAAGGTTATTTGTTGCAATTGTTTACAAAGCCTGTTTTGGATCGCCCTACCATGTTCTTTGAAATTATTCAGAGAAAAGGAGCGAGAAGTTTTGGTAAAGGAAATTTCAAAGCTTTGTTTGAATCAATCGAGCGCGAGCAAGAGCGCAGAGGTACGCTTTAATTACAAATATTCTGGAACACAAAAAAGCCCGCAAATGCGGGCTTTTTTAATGATTCTACTTTGCTTATGCAGCAATACCCATGTTACGCAAGTGTGCATAATGAGATGCAACTGCGCCTACAAACGTTTTGTACTCGTGGTATTGAATACCAAATTCCTTACAGGTATCTTTCACGATTGCACTGATTTTTGGATAGTGAACGTGAGAAATACGAGGGAACAAATGGTGTTCTATTTGATGATTCAAACCTCCTGTGAAAAATAAAATAATCTTGTTACCTGTTGCAAAATTGGCTGTTCCCTTTAACTGCGTTACTGCCCATTCATCTTCAGTAGCTTTGTCGTCAGCATTCATAAAAGAAGTCTGCTCTACAACGTGCGCTACTTGAAAAACCAATGCAATCAAAAGTCCGGTAGTACCCGCAGCAATTGCAAAACCAACCAAAGCCTTGGCCCAACCGACAACGATAATAGGAATAACCAATGCCAACACAAGAAACCCAACTTTTCCAGTCCAAAAAGATACATGAGAACCAAAATTCATTTTTCTGAATTTTACACCACCTACTTTCTGACTGAAATACTTTTCAAAATCAGCCCACCAAATCCAATTCAAATATGTCATAAAATAAAAGAAAGAGACATACAAGTGTTGGAAGCGGTGCATTTTCTTTTTCTCTTGGAATGAATTGGTGCGGATATAGGGTTCGATATCGATATCGTCATCCAAACCTTCCACATTGGTGAAACTATGGTGTACCAAATTGTGTTTGATTTTCCAAAGATTAACATCACCTCCCATGAAATTCAAACTGAAGCCCATCACGTTGTTTACCCATTGGTGCTTTGAGAAAGCACCATGCGCACCGTCGTGCATGACATTAAAACCAATTCCAGCCAACAAAAGTCCCATGGTTATACAAAGCAGGATGCTCCATACTCCTACAGGAACCACCCACAACATCAACCAGTAGTTGACAACTGCAGCCACAATGTATAACATTGCTTTTGACCACAATTTCCAACCGCCTGACATTTCGATCTTGTTGTTTTCGAAATAATCATACACTCTCTTTTGCAATGTATCGAAAAAAGGGTGTTGTACTTTGTTATAACTAAAATTGCTCATTTTAATTTTTGCTAGTTCTTTTTCTTGGCTACTCCACTAAAAAATTTCTTTTTAACTCCACCTGCACTGCTCGATCCTGCGCCTGATCTACTCTTGCTTTTGAAAGAACTTCCGTTACCAGAACCTCCACCATAGCTTCTTTCACCACTGCGCTCTCCTGAACGTTCACCACCGCGATCACTTCCACTTCTACCACGGCTATCACCACCTCCGCGATTCTCACCGCTTCCGCCGCTTCCGCCTCTTCTATTTCCGCCACCGTATCTTCCACCGCTTCCGCCGCTACGACCCTTGTAACCTCTGCTTGGTCCGCCGCTTCTTCCACCACCTCTATTCGGTTTTTCTAAAACCTCTGCCAATTGATTGTCCAAAAGTACGAAAGGATGGTCAGTTGTCTTCGTCAACTCCATACTTAAATGCTTCTCAATTTCGTGCAATATATCACGATCATCCTCACAACAAAAAGAAATTGCTTTACCAGATGCGCCAGCTCTTCCTGTTCTACCTATACGGTGAACGTAAGTTTCCGCGTTTTCAGGCATGTCTACGTTGATTACGTAAGGAAGTTGATCAACATCAATTCCGCGTGAAGCAACGTCTGTAGCAACCAAAATTCTTGCTTTGTTTCTTTTGAAATCGCCCAAAGCACGTGTACGCGCTCCTTGGCTTTTATCACCATGGATAGCCACTGCTCTGTATCCTTGCTCTTGCAAATCTTCTTCTACACGATCCGCTCCACGCTTGGTTTTGGTGAAAATCAATACCTGACCTTCAGGATTGTTTTCTAACCAATGGTTCAACATGGCACGTTTGCGATCTCTTCTCACCATGAACAACTCTTGTTCGATGCGATCTACTTTCTGTTCAGAAGGAGCGATATCCAATTGCTTGGGATCCTTTAAAATTCCCATCGCCAACTTGCGCACATCTGGTGGCATTGTTGCTGAGAAAAATAAAGTTTGCTTGTCTTCTGCACACAAGGATTCGATGGTTTTGATGTCATGAATGAATCCCATGTCCAACATGCGATCGGCCTCATCCAAAACCAATGTTTCTACTTTGCCCAAAAACACGTGTCCTTGGTTGTGCAAATCCAACAAACGACCTGGAGTAGCAATCAAAACATCAACGCCACGGCGTAAGTTTTTGATTTGCTCATAAGAAGATACACCACCGTAAATAACAGTGTGGCGTACTTTCATGTATTTGGAATAATCACGCAATGAATTGGCAATCTGCATGGCCAACTCACGAGTTGGTGCCAATACCAAGGCCTTGATGCCTTTGTCATTTCTACCAACAATTCTTTGTAAAATGGGAAGTGTAAACGCAGCTGTTTTACCAGTTCCTGTTTGAGCACAACCTAGAACGTCGTGGCCTTCAACAGCCCACTCGATTGTTCCTTCTTGTACTGGGGTGGGATTTTCATATCCCGCATCTTTCAATGCCTTTAGGATGGATGTATCCAGTCCTAGCTCTTCAAATGATTTCATAATAAGTTTTTTGTTTTGTCCGAGTTATAACAACTTCTCTCTGATCATATCGAGTCTCATTTACTCGGAAAAACAAAAAAAGAAATCGTAGCCGTACAATTAATTCTTGGCAAAGATAGGGCTTATTAACACTTTATGCACAAAAAAATCGGCACGAGGCCGATTCACTTGAATTTAAATCTCTGATTAGCAGAACTCTGCGTACACCATTTTTAAATGTTCAGCGATCATATCAGCTGTGCGCCCTTCGATATGATGGCGCTCTACCATGTGCATCAACTTGCCGTCTTTGAACAAAGCAATACAAGGAGAAGAGGGTGGATAAGGCAACATGTATTGTCTTGCTCTAACCACTGCATCTTTGTCTACTCCTGCAAAAGCAGAAACCAATGTTCCGGGTCTCTTTTCTGCATTATCCAAAGATTTGCGCACTCCTGGACGCATACTTCCTGCTGCACAACCGCAAACTGAATTCAACACCATCAATACAGTACCTTCTGTATTCACTGCTGCATCTACTTCCTCAACGGTTGGTGTTTGCTTAAAACCTACGTTATCTAATTCAGCACGCATAGGTGCTACTAATTCTGCTGGGTACATACTCTATTTATTTTTTTGTAAAGTTCGGTTATCTATCATTCAACAAGTGGAACTTTTGTCACCCTTGATTCATTACTTTGGGAACTCGGAAGTAATACATGTCTTTTTGAGGTGCGTTTTTCAAAGCTTCGGCCTGCGTAATTTCTTGCTTCACTTCGTCTGATCTCAATACATTGTTGGCTGTTTCATTGACAAAAATCAAAGGCTCAATACCTTCAACATCTACCTCTTTGAGCTGATCAATAAAGTCCAACATGTTGGTTAAATCCTTCACCATTTCAGCTTTGGCCTCGGGATTCAATTCCAACTTGGCCAAATCAGCCAATCGCTCTACTGTCTCGTTATCAATTTTCATCGTTTAAAGTTTGATGGATGGTGCTCCATGCTTGATCACGCAAAACTACAACATCTTGCTCCTTTTTACCAATTGTAATTATGGGCTCATGGACGGTTACACGTATCGTATGGGGCATAGATGGCGCCCAAAATTTAGCGGGATCTAACATCACCTTGTAATTAAAATGCCAAGTGACCGGAATGATGGGCACTTGATTATCAATGGCCAATTTGAAAGCACCATTCTTGAAACGCAACATTTTTGGTGCATCATCTGGAATTGTTCCTTCTGGATAAATGGCTATGCAGTCCCCTCTTCTGAGCGCCTTACTGGCTGAATTCAGCGATTGATGAGCTTCTCTGGGATTACCGCGATGGACAGGTATATCCTGCTTTCTAAAAAACAGTGAGAAGAACGGCCATTTGAGCAACTCTGCTTTTCCGATGAACAAAAAATAATCCGGAATCACGGCGTACATAAATACGGTATCCAAATAACTCATGTGATTGCTGACCACAACATAAGGCCCTTCTTTCGGAAAATGATGCGCACCCTTCACTTGCACTGGACATACCAAAGTCAATCGCAACCACCACGACCAAAATCTTTTCAAATAAAAAGAAGCTCTGAAAGCCTTGGCGTGCAACAAAACCCAAAAA
>JBDLUK010000041.1:0-3021 GCA_039805365.1 Bacteroidota bacterium
GTATTGACAACCAATTTGGCGAGAACTCGCTCAACTTGAACAACCAATTCTTTAGTAGGCACTAGAATCAATGCCCTTGGATCTATCCCATTGGCAAACTTTAGCTTATGTACAATAGGCAGAAGATAAGCCAATGTTTTTCCTGTTCCTGTCTGTGCAATACCAATTAAATCTTGGCCAGCCATTAGAATTGGAATGGCCTTCTGCTGAATTTCTGTTGGGTTTTCAATTCCCTGTTCTGTCAATGCATCCAAGTATTGACGGGTAACTTTTAAATCTGAAAAAGTGATCATGATTTCTCCATTTCGCGACGGTTAATAACTGGATTGGCGTACATCTGCAACATAATCTCTCTGGCCAATGCATTAAAACCTTCCTTGGGGAGTTGTGTCTTTTTTCGATTCAGTGCCAATCTGAATACATTGGCACGTATGTAATTTCCGAATGCAATTTTTTGAATATTGGAATACTGGTCTTTGTATTCTTTGGTCCCCATCAACAAATCATACGCGATATAATTGGTGGGCCACAATTTGAAAATACGATGCATCTCACGATCAATGGCCTGTGTAAGGAATCGGTATTTTTCGTTCTTATTTTGAATCCCCTTCATCTCCTCAATGAATGGTGTTAGTGGCTCACCTACTGCGATATTCACCCTTCCTTTGTGACCAGTAATTCCAGTCAACATCGAATGCACATCCTCCCCTTTTTTCTTTTCGTATGCACCAAAAACTTTAAGGTGCATCAATTCGTTGGTCTTTAGCAAATCACATGGATCATACTCATAACTCACCGCCATTGGAATCATTGATAATGATTTCAACGTTTCCTCTATTTCTCCCCCACCACACATGGCAAACATTTTCAAAAGTCCAGTTGCCGTTCGATCATCCCCATCTTTACTTCTACCTTCTCGCTGGGCAATCCAAATAGAGGTATTGTCCTCTTTAATCGTCTTCTGGATATAATTTGAAAGCCTCAGAGAATAATAAAACACCTCCTTTGAGCTAACGTTACGATTGACAATAAAGTTCTTGTTGGCTCGAACGATATCCTCCACGACTTTGTGTTGAAGCAAATTATCTCCAATCGCAATTTGGGTTGTACGGTGTCCCTCTTCTAATAAACTTACATTGAGCAACGCACTATCTAGAATAATATCCCTGTGATTGGATAAAAACAGATAGGCCTTGGATCTGTCTAAATTTTGAATATTGGTAAATGACAATCCAGAGGTTGTCATTTCAATTACACGTTTAAAAGCCGGTCCAGAAATCTCAGATTGAAACTCATCAACGGATGTCACACCTTTCAACATAGCGTGAATCGCTGTTTTTGATAGTCCTGGATACACCCAACGAATCATTTTGTAAAACAAAGGTTCTTGAAGAATCCTATCTACTGCAGGTTTCAACTCCTCATTGGTATAAGGACGTATAGTATCAAAATTGAATGTGTCTATTGATTCTACTTCCATGTGGTAAAGATAAGGAGAATGCATGATGGATGTTAAATTGAAGTCGATTGATTGGACATACAAATTGGGGATTATATTTATGGCATGAAAAAATTTCTATTCATCCTTTTGCTCTTTCCGATAAGCATGTTGGCTCAAATAGGCGCTGACTGCACAACCCCAGAAAGTATCAACAACCCTTTGATTTACACATCAACAGTACAATGGACCACTGCATTTGATAATCATTGGTATTCGTTTGTACCGGATTCTACGGGGATATACAGCATCAGTACATGCAATGTAGAAGCCTGCGATACCAAAATTTGGATTTACGACAATTGTCCTACTGTAATCAATGAGTGGGCTGAAGGAACATATACCTTCAACGATGATTTTTGCGGATTACAGTCGCAGGTTTCCGTGAGTTTAAATGCGGGTACTACCTATTTCATTCGAATTGGAGATTATATGGACGGTTGCGGAGATAACCTGAATTTCACAGTACAATTTGTTGGACAAATATTGGGATGTACGGATTCAACTGCATGTAATTTCAGTCCAATGGCTACCCAAGATGATGGCAGTTGCCAATACTATCCTAGTCCATTTTGCTCGCAGCCTGATTTACAAATGGACAGTTTAGCTTTGGTGAGCTCATTGTATTTGCAGCAACACTTTGCACAAGATTGTGATATTCAAGAAGGGTGTGTCACAGGATTTGGAAATAGATGGGTTTTGGCTTTTTCCTCCAAGATCAACAACATCGGACAAGAGGATTATTATTTGGGAAACCCCACAAGTAATCCTGGAATGTTTACCACGCAAAACTGTCATGGTCATACCCACTATGAAGGATATGGAGATTATCGCTTGATGGATGCCCAAGGGAATTTGATTCCGGCCGGACATAAGAATGGTTTTTGCGTGATGGATCTTTGTGGTATGGGGCAATACAATTGCGGTGATATGGGAATTTCTGCAGGTTGCTATGATATTTATGGGGCTGGAACGCAATGCCAATGGGTTGATATCACAGATATCCCTAGTGGTCAATATCGATTGATGGCCATCGTCAATCCAGAATACTTACCAGATGCTTTGGGTAGAATTGAATCCAATACAGAAAACAATGCCGCCAATGTTTGCTTGGAAATTAACTGGGTAAATGGTACACCTGAATACCAAGTTCTCGCTGAATGTACCCAGTATATAGATTGTGCTGGAGAAATCAATGGAAGCGCTTTACCCGATTGCCAGGGTGTTTGCGATGGTCCTAACTTATTTGCCGACATCAATGGAGATACACTATTAAATGCTGTCGATATTGATTTGTTCATGAATCAGGTTTGTGACAATGGATTGACTGCAACCAATTGTAATGATCTGAATGGCAATGGACAACTCAGTTTGTATGACATTGCTTTGGCTCAAAATTGTATGATTAATCAAAACAATGGCACCATTTGGAACAACGATTGTCATTTTCCTCAAGATTTCATCAACCCCAATGCTGCAGTCGGCATGGCCATTCAATCGGTGCATTTGACTGATGGTTACTT
>JBDLUK010000042.1:0-10874 GCA_039805365.1 Bacteroidota bacterium
GGTGGGAAGTAATATTGCATCAGAAATAGGCACCATGCGGATTTCCGATCAAATAGACGCATTGGACATCATGGGTATTAATTCCGCAAGCTATTTGATATTACCCAAAATCATTGCTGCCGTCTTCATCATTCCATTTCTGGTCTTGTTGGCGATGTTCGTCGGCGTTGCTGGCGGAGCGTCCATCGCCATTCTAAGTGGCAATGTTTCCTTTGCAGATTTCGAGTACGGTGCTCAATACGACTTTCGAATTTGGGATGTAGCTTACTCGGTAATCAAAACTTTGTTCTTTGCTTTTATTATGACCAGTGTCTCTTCTTATCACGGTTATAACACCCACGGTGGTGCATTAGAAGTAGGTCAAAGCAGCACGCGTGCAGTTGTGTATTCCATTGTCATTATTTTGGTAGCAGACTTCCTACTGACCCAACTTCTATTGCTATGATTCAATTAAAAGGAATAGAAAAATCTTTTGGTGGAAATCAGGTTTTAAAAGGGATTTCGTGCACCTTCGAGGAAGGTAAAGTGAATTTCATCATCGGAAAAAGTGGTGAGGGGAAAAGTGTCTTAACCAAATGCATGGTAGGGCTTGTGGAGGTAGACCACGGAAGTATTTTTTACGACAATGAGGATTTCACCTCAATGGATCGTTGGGAAAGAAAGAAAGTAAGAACCAATATCGGGATGCTCTTTCAGGGCTCAGCCCTTTTCGATTCTATGTCGGTGGAGGAAAATATTCAATTCCCCATGCAAATGTTCACCTCCATGACCAAAGGGGAGCGAAACAAAAGAACTGAAGAAATTTTGGATCAAGTAGGACTGCTTGGTAAAAACAAATTGTTTCCAAGTGAGCTTTCTGGGGGAATGAAGAAAAGAACCGGTCTTGCGCGAGCCATCGCGTTAAATCCCAAATATCTTTTTGTTGATGAACCCAATTCGGGATTGGATCCACTCACAAGTATCATGATTGATAAGCTTGTTAGGCAGCTCACAGATCAATACAACATGACTACCGTTGTTATCAGTCATGATATGAACTCCGTAATCGAAATAGCGGATACCATACACTTCATGAGCAAAGGGGAATTTGTTTGGGAAGGGAATAGAAAAAGTATTTTAACCGCTCAGCATCCATTGCTCAACGACTTTGTATTTGCTTCACAATTCATGAAGGAAATCAAAGACAAATTCAAGTAATTACTTCAATACGCTCCATCTCTCAGAGTCCAGACGGACCATGATAAATAGCAAAAGCGTAAATGCCATCAGCGAAGATCCGCCGTAACTGAAAAATGGCAATGGAATTCCGATGATGGGCGCCAGGCCGATTACCATCCCAATATTGATTAGAAAGTGCATAAAGAAGATAAAGGCCACACAATATCCGTAGACACGTGAAAACTCTGATCGCTGCCTGTCTGCTATTAACATCAATCGAATAATCAGATACACATAGGTAGCGATGAGTATCAAACTACCCAAAAATCCCCACTCTTCTGATACTGCACTGAATATAAAATCTGTCCATTGCTCAGGAACATAATTGTTCTGTGTCATGGGACCATCCAACCATCCCTTGCCAAAAAAACCGCCCATGCCCACTGTTATTTTGGCCATCTCGGCATTGTAATCTGCATCCTTTCTCTCAACGGGCAGAGACAACATCACGTAAATTCTTTCTTTGTGGTGTTTCTCCAAAATATTATCGACGATATAAGAAACTGAATAACTAAAAGAAGATGCCGCAATGGCCCCCACGGTTACCAATACATACATCCTACGTCTATTTCTAGGCGGAATAAAATTGCGTGCATAGAGTAAAACCAGGATCATTAAAATGGCAATCACAATGATCAGAACCCATACTCCACTTTGCTCACCATAGAAAGGAATTTGAGCCGTACTCGCTCCTGAGACAATGGACAATACACCAAACAAAATGGCTGCAAATCCAACAATCAAAACGTTACCAGAAAGTCCTTCACGGTACATCACAAATACAAAAGCTACAAATGTCAAAAGCGAACCCACGTCTGGTTGCAGCAAAATAAGACCCGCAGGCAGTCCAATAATGGCAGCTGAGAAAAGACGTGCCCTATTGTTCTTTAGCTGACCTCCACCAATAGAAGCTATGTACTTGGCCAATACCAAACCCACCCCAATCTTAGAAAACTCAGAGGGCTGTATACCAAAACTCCCTATACCAAACCAAGCCTTGGCGCCATTGACCTCCTTACCAATGACCAGCACCAGCGCAAGAAGCAAGACAAAAAATCCATAGATTACCCATGCAAACTTCGCAAAAAAATCACCCTCGACATAAAGGGTAAAGATGGCAAGAACAACTGAAATTCCTATCCACATCATTTGCTTGCCGTATTCTTTTGCAAAATCATAGGGCATCGGATGCTCACTGTCATAAGCGGCACTGTAGATGGTCATCCACCCAAACACAACAAAGAAAATCCAAATGCCAATGATGGTCCAATCGACAGGACCTACAACACTTGTATTTCTGTTTCTGCTCATTACTGATTCAAAAAGTTTTGATCCAAAATATGTTTCTCTCTCTCTGGATTCTTAATTTCTCCATTGAGGTATTGCTCAATCATCAAGCTGGCAATCGGCGCGGCCCATGTTCCGCCAAAACCGCAATTCTCTACGTAAACTGCAAGTGCAATTTTAGGATTGTCCTTGGGTGCAAAACACACAAATACACTGTGATCTTTTCTGGGCTCGTTTTGAACTGTACCTGTCTTTCCGCATATGACGATATCTTGAAGCTTAGCGCCATTGGCCGTTCCACCTGGACCAACAACTTTTTCCATTGCTGAAATAATGACGTCGAAGTAATCGGCGCGCACACCTACATCATGTTTGTCCAAAAACTCAGGCCTTGGACTTCCACCAATTCCTACACTTTTAACTGTGTGTGGCGAATAATAAAATCCTTTGTTGGCAACAATACACGCCAAATTGCACATTTGAATAGGCGTTACCAACATTTCACCTTCTCCAATACTAATGGAATAGATGGTGCTGAAGTTCCATGATTCCTTTCCATATGCACGATCATAATACTCGGGGCTTGGAACCAAACCTTTCTTCACACCTGGAATATCTGTATTCAAATTGGTACCAAAGCCAAACTTCATCATTTGCTCTCTCCACAAACCCAATCCGACATGGGCATCCTTGTTTCTGCTTCCTTTAATTCTTCCACCCTCTACAACTCGCTGTAAAACCCCTCTGAAATAAGGATTACAAGAATGTACGATCGCCATTTCCAAATCATCCATGCTGTGGCTGCCATGACAACCAATCAACGCCCTATTACAGGCAATCCTCGTTTCCTTGGTGATAGCGCCCATTTGAAGGGCTGTTAAACTTTGGGCAATTTTAAAAATCGAACCAGGACGGTATTGGGCTTGCGTCGCGCGGTTAAAGAGTGGCTTCTGCTTGTCTCTGCTCAACGCCAAAAAATTCTTTCCACGCGCTCTACCCAATAATAAGTTAGGATCAAAAGTTGGCGATGATACCATGGCCAAAATTTCCCCGGTTTTGGGTTCTATTGCTACTACACAGCCTCTTTTGTTCTGCAACAACTTTTCACCATACTTCTGCAATTCAACATCTATCGATGAAACCACATGCGTTCCCTCTATGGCTTTTACATCCAAAGTTCCGTTGGCTACTTGACGTTCTACACCCAAGTTATCACGAAAGACATACTTGATTCCTCGTTGACCACGCAACTCATTTTCATACGCCTTCTCAATACCACTTAATCCAATGTAATCTCCCTTTTTATACTCAGGAAACTTTTCCATCAAAGACTTGGTCACCTCACCCACATCACCTAACAAAAGCGCTCCGGCCTTTTCAGGGTATACACGCAATGTCCTCGCTTGTGCATAAAAACCTTTGTATTGATAAAGTTCACCAGCGATAGGCGCGTACTCTTCAGGCTTCATTTGTTTGATAACTGGAGAAGGCTTGTACTTAACATTGGGATAAGTCACCGCCTTCTTTAAAATGGCCCTTAATTCTTTTGTGGTCAAATTTACTATCTCACAAAAACGTGCTGTATCAAATGGCAATACATCTTTGGGCAACACCATCAAATCATAAACAGTTTGTGAGGTAACCAAAACTTTTAAGTTTCGATCATAGATCACCCCTCGACTTGGATAAACCACCACTTCCTTTTCAGTAAGAGCTGTTCCCCTATCTGACCAATAAGAACTTACTACCTGCAATGAAAAAATACGAATCACATAAATTGATGCGACAATCAATACAATCATGATTAGGGTGTAACGACGGCCGTCCATTTCTTACCCTCTTCCTTTTTGAACAGAAATCAAATATTGCCCAATGAGCATGAGCAAAACAGTGGCTGCAGCACTAAACAATATATGTCCCATTTGATAAAAAAACGGGGTAACCCTCAAAGTCTCTGCAAAAAACAATACAAAGTGATGGCAAAAAGTCAAAATACCTGCATAAGTCAAATACCAACGAAGTCCTTGCTTTTGAATCGTGGGCTCTTGATTAACTTCATAGCCCTCACGTGGTGAAAGAATGCGCTGCACCATTGGCTGCAGCCATCCAAGAACAGTGCATGCAGTCATGTGCATGCCCATTGGACCTGAAAACAAATCCATGATGTATCCTACGCAAAAAGCAATTACAAGAACCAACCATTTGGGTGTCTCAAAAGGCAACATTAGGATGGCGAAAATATATACCCATGGCAAAATAAATCCATCCAATACCTGCAACCTCGAAACCACCAATGCTTGCAAGAAAACCATAAAGGCAATACGAAGTATATTAAGGGGTATCATCCGTGCCATCGTGCATGCGTTGTTGGTTCAATAATGAATCTTGCTCTTCCTTGTAAATATCACTTACTACTTGGACGTAGCTTAATTTTCTAAAGTCAGTAGACAATAGAATCTTGATGCGGTGAAAGTTCTCTTCCGGTTGGTCATTGATTTCACTAATGTATCCAATCAATAAATTATTGGGAAAATGTGACCCAAAACCTGTCGTCAATACCGTATCACCAATATTCACCTGAACATGTTTTGGGATATCCTTGACATCTGCATAAGCTGGATCAGAACCGGGCGGCCAGGCAATTAAACCAAAATCTCCAGAACCCTTCATCTTTACACTTTCTTGAAACTTAGAATTCAAAATGGGTAGGATGACAGAAAAATGATCACTGACACTAGTGACGACGCCCACTACACTGCCATTGCTGATTACGCCCATGTTGGGGCGTATTCCACCGAAAATACCTCTATCCAATGTGAGGTAGTTGTTCTCACGATTCACTGATGCATTGATTACTCTAGCGCTTCTGTAGGAGAATCTTTGTCTTTTTAAAGTGTCTTCCTTGTGATTTACCGTGGTATCCAAAACAAAGATATTGCTCGGCATACCGGCACGAAGTGTGGCATTCTCCAATGCCAATTGATCGTTGATCTCCTTCAAACGCAAATAGCGCTGAAGCTCATCTCTCCAACCATAAATTTTACCCACCCAATCTGAACTTTGCTGCAAGAAAGCCGCCTTTTGATAACGATTGGAAGAAAACAATACAATTCCTGAAAAAATGAACAACACAGCGAAAAGAATGAAAACAAAGTGCCGCTTGATCAGCTCAATAATATTCTTCATTCTCTCTACTCAACAATTACTCTCTCATTAAGAATTGGAAGCGATTGATATTTTTCAATGCAATTCCTGTTCCTCTAGCAACCGCGCGCAATGGATCTTCAGCCACGTGCACAGGAAGTTTGGTTTTCATTTGAATACGCTTGTCCAATCCACGCAACAATCCACCACCACCGGCCAAATAGATACCGGTCTTGTAAATATCTGCAGACAACTCAGGAGGTGTGTTGTCCAAACAGCTCATGATAGCTTCTTCAATTTTGCTAATGCTACCATCCAAGGCGCCAGCAATTTCAGAATAGCTCACTTTAATTTCCTTGGGAATACCGGAAAGCATATCTCTACCACGAACACTGTAATCTGCAGGTGGGTTATCCAATTCTGGCAATGCCGCACCTACTTCAATTTTAATTTGCTCGGCTGTACGCTCACCAACTTGAAGGTTGTGCTGACGACGCATGTAATCTTCAATGTCTTTGGTCAATTCATCACCAGCAACGCGGATGTTCTTGTCTGTGACAATACCGCCCAAAGCGATGACCGCAATTTCCGAGGTTCCTCCTCCGATATCAATGACCATGTTACCCATGGGTTCTTCAACGTCAATTCCAATTCCAATAGCAGCAGCCATCGGTTCGTGAATCAAATAAACTTCTTTGGCACCAGCGTGTTCAGCACTATCCTTCACCGCCCTTTTCTCCACTTCCGTGATTCCAGATGGAATACAAATTACCATTCTTAATGAAGGTTGAAATAAATTTCGACCCCTATTGATCATTTTGATCATTCCCTTGATCATATCTTCCGCAGCATGGAAATCCGCAATTACTCCATCTTTCAATGGGCGGATGGTCTTGATATTCTCGTGCGTCTTACCGTGCATTTGTTGGGCTTGACGTCCTACAGCTACGGTTTTACCTGATGTGCGATCTTTGGCAATAATTGAGGGCTCATCCACCACAACTTTATCATTCATGATGATAATCGTGTTGGCTGTTCCCAAGTCTATAGCAATTTCCTGCGTGAGGAAGCTAAACAATCCCATTTGGTCTCTATATTATTTGTTCGGTTGTGAAGTGCTGCCACTCCTTTGCAAATATCGAAAAGGAATTCCGATTTAATCGCATAAATGAACAAAATTGTCAGTTATTTTTTTTACTTAGAATGAAACCCAATTTTAGACAAATTTTATGGTTGTTGATCATCTTATTCAGCAACGTTTCAACTAGTAAACTATTTTCGCAAAAAAAATCCAATATGAAATTTGAATTAGCTCCACTTCCATATGCATATGATGCTTTGGAACCCCACATTGATGCAAGAACCATGGAAATCCATCATTCTAAGCATCACGCAGCCTACACCAACAATTTAAACGTAGCCTTGGAAAACTCTCCTCTAGCAGGCAAGTCTATCGAAGAGGTGATGGTCGAAGGCTTTGAAACTCCAGCAATCCGCAATAACGGCGGTGGATTTTACAACCACAATTTATTTTGGACTATCATGACTCCTGGTGGTGCAAATGCCCCTGAAGGTGAATTAGCCAATGCGATTAACGAAGCATTTGGTTCCTTTGAAAATTTCAAAGATGCCTTTGCCAAAGCAGCTACAACACGTTTCGGATCAGGTTGGGCTTGGTTATGTGTGCATCCTGGAGGTAAAGTTGAAGTTTGTTCAACCCCCAATCAAGACAACCCATTGATGCCAGGTAGCTGCGGTGGATTTCCTATTTTGGGAATTGATGTTTGGGAACATGCGTACTACTTGCATTACCAAAACCGTCGTCCAGATTATATCAACGCGTTCTTTAACGTCATCAACTGGACCATTGTAACCGAGCGTTACAACGCCAACAAATAATTATGTATACCCTCGATTTATTTCAATACAAAAGGTTCCCTACCCGAAATGTTAAGGTAGGAAGCATTGGAATTGGTGGTGAAAATCCGATTCGTGTCCAAAGTATGACAACCAAAGACACAATGGATACGGAAGGAACTGTTGCGGAAAGCATCCGCATGATTGATGCGGGTTGTGAGTTGGTTCGAATCACTGCGCCAAGTAAAAATGAGGCGGAGAATTTAGCCAACATCAAGCAAGCTTTGGTTGACAAAGGATACAACACACCTTTGGTTGCAGATATTCACTTTACGCCCAATGCTGCCGAGATTGCTGCTAAACTGATTGAGAAAGTTCGTGTCAATCCTGGCAATTATGCAGACAAGAAAAAGTTTGAAGAAATCGAGTATACAAATGATACTTACCAAGCGGAGCTAAAGCGAATTGAAGAGCGTTTTACTCCGCTTGTTCTCATTTGCAAAGAACACGGCACGGCCATGCGCATCGGCACCAATCACGGATCATTGAGTGATCGCATTTTGAGTCGATACGGCGATACTCCCGAGGGTATGGTAGAAAGTGCCATGGAGTTTCTGCGCATTTGCCAGAAAAATGACTTTCATGAGATTGTTATCTCAATGAAAGCGTCCAACACCTTGGTGATGGTTCAAGCTTATCGCTTGCTCATGCACACCATGATGAAGGAAAACATGAATTACCCCCTCCACTTGGGTGTAACCGAAGCCGGAGATGGGGAAGATGGAAGAATTAAATCTGCCGTTGGAATCGGTGCGCTGTTAGAAGACGGCATTGGTGACACCGTGCGGGTTTCATTAACTGAAGCGCCCGAATTTGAAATTCCCGTTGCCAAAACATTGGTTGATCGATACACAAATCGCGCAAATATTGCCGGTGTGATTGAAAGACCATACACAATCAATCCATACCAATACCAGCGTCGAACTACCAAAGCAGTGTCCAACATCGGAGGAAAGCATGTCCCTGTTGTGGTAATGGATTTGAGCGATAAAAAAGAAATTACTCCTGCGTCATTTTTTAGTGCAGGATACGCATACAGTGTCCCCATGGACAAATGGAATTTAAGTGATCTTGCATGTGATTACATCTACATTGGGGAACATCATTTAAACTTCGAAATTCCAGGAACTTTGGGCGTTATTCAAGACGCAAAAATATGGAATACGCAAAAGCATGAACGTTGCTATCCGCTATGGGAAATAGAGGATTTTATGGCCCAATCAGAAATTCATGACACCTTGAATTTTGTGCAATTGGACAACTCATTTTGCGATTCAAAAAGTTTAGACTTCTTCAGAGAAAAAACAAATGTCGTTTTTGTTCTGAATAGCCAACATCAATTAAAAATGATGGATATGCGCTCAGCATATTTGGGACTGATAGAACATCAAATGATGACACCCGTTGTCAATTTCTCTGCATACAGCAACGCGGATGAAGATTCATTTATGCTCGATGCTGCAGCGGACAATGGCATATTGTTCATTGACGGCTTAGGCGATGGCATTTGGCTACAAGCCCAGAACATTGCTGACCAACGAGTAAATTCTACCTCATTTGGAATTTTACAAGCGACACGAACCCGCATTTCAAAAACAGAATACATCTCCTGCCCCTCTTGCGGTAGAACGCTATTTGACTTGCAAGAAACCACTGCCAAAATCAGATCCAAAACTGCGCATTTAAAAGGTATCAAAATTGGCATCATGGGATGTATCGTTAACGGCCCAGGCGAGATGGCTGATGCAGATTATGGGTATGTTGGAACAGGTCCAGGAAAAATTACTTTGTACAAAGAGAAAACGGTGGTTAAAAAGAATGTTCCTGAAGAAAACGCTGTTGAAGAACTCATCGAATTGATCAAGGAGTATGGTGATTGGGTGAATCCCCAAGATGCCCATTCTTGATGGGACAAAAGACGACTTTATTTAAGTAATTAAGCTACATGCCGCAGAGAAACATTGTATCTTTGCGGCAAACTATTTTTCACCCAAAATGACTGTAACAGTAGATGCAATCGAAGGGCTGAAGGAGCGCGTGTTCGCGCTCGGGAGGTACCTTTGACGTGGAGACTAAGAAACTCCAAATTCAAGAAGATGAAAAACTAACGCAAGACCCTTCCTTTTGGGACGATCCCAAAAAAGCCGAGGTTATCATGCGTCAAATACGAACCCGTAAAATGTGGGTCGAAGCCCACAATGCTTGCCACTCTGGTGTAGAGGACTTAACTGTCTTGTACGATTTCTTTAAAGAAGGCGCAGCCACAGAGGATGAACTCGACGAACAGTATCAATCCACCGAAAAGAAAATTGAAGAGCTGGAATTCAAAAACATGCTTTCCGCTGAGGAGGATGGCTTGAGTGCTGTTATGCAAATTACTGCCGGTGCTGGAGGTACAGAATCCTGTGATTGGGCTGGTATGCTCATGAGGATGTACATCATGTACGGACAAAAAAATGGCTACAACGTCAAAGAACTTGATCTTCAAGAAGGTGATGTAGCTGGAGTTAAGCAATGCACTTTAGAATTCAATGGCGAATTTGCTTTTGGTATGTTGAAAGGAGAAAATGGCGTTCATCGTTTGGTGCGCATCTCCCCATTTGACTCCAATGCCAAACGTCACACTTCTTTTGTTTCAGTTTATGTTTATCCGCTCGTAGATGATTCGATTGAAATCGATATCAATCCATCCGATATCACATGGGACACTTTCCGTTCCGGTGGTGCTGGAGGACAAAATGTAAACAAGGTTGAAACAGGGGTTCGTTTGCGACACAAGCCAACAGGTATCATCATCGATAACACCGAAACTCGCTCACAACTTCAAAACAAGGAAAAGGCGATGCAATTGCTCAAATCTCAGTTGTTCGAGATGGAATTGGCCAAGCGCAATGCCGCGCGTGAGGAGATTGAATCTGAAAAGAAAAAAATCGAATGGGGATCTCAAATCAGAAACTATGTCATGCAACCCTATAAATTGGTGAAGGATGTTCGCACCGGACATGAAACCAGTGATGTAGATGGTGTGATGGATGGTGATATTGGAGATTTTTTAAAGGCCTTCTTAATGGCCCAAGGAAACGCAGTAGAATAATTGAAATAAAAAACAACATGGAATACCGTATTGAAAAAGACACCATGGGCGAGGTAAAAGTTCCTGCTCATGTATATTGGGGAGCGCAAACTGAGCGCAGCCGCAACAATTTTAAAATTGGTCCAGCTGCCAGTATGCCAAAAGAAATTATATACGCTTTTGGCGTTTTAAAGAAAGCAGCTGCCCATGCGAACTGCGAATTGGGCGTTTTGTC
>JBDLUK010000043.1:0-7271 GCA_039805365.1 Bacteroidota bacterium
TTGATCGCCTATTCCAGCGGTGCATGCCACGATACTACCACGCAATCGGTTGCGGTATTCCCTTCACCCAACTTCAACATTTCCACTGAAAACTTATCTGGTTGCAGTCCGCTTACGGTAAGCATGCCCTTTGTCTTGGGAGCAACTCAATTTCAATGGAACTTCGGAGATGGCGGTACGTCAACGCTTCCGCAACCCCAGCATACATTTGTTAGTCCAAATGGTTTGCCTGTTACCTACAACATCCAATTGATAGCGCGATCTCCATTTGGATGTTACGATACACTCCAGTCTACTATCGATGTGGCTGGCGCTCCCACCGCCAATTTCAATATCAACTTGAACCAAGCCTGTGAACCCGCTGTGATCGAAGTATACAATACGAGCAGCAACGGCACAGATTTTACTTGGAATTGGGGAGATGGCACATCTGTTACTTCTAATGAAGATACCTTAACGCACACTTTCTCCAACCCAGATGACTTTGTTCATTACTACAACATCACTTTAAGCACATCATCTGTCAATGGGTGTTCTAGCACGGCAACGGAAAACTTCACCTTGTATCCTGAAGTGCAAGCGGATTTCAGCGTCATGAATCCTTCGCAGAATTGTTCACCTTTTGCTGCAGCTTTTCAAAACAACTCAACCGCTGCACAAAACTACCAATGGACTTTTGGTGATGGCAGTACCACAACAGAGGCGCAACCCAACCACACTTACTTATCAGGATTGTACAGCGATACCACTTACACTGCTCAATTGATCGCCAACTCTAACTTTGGCTGCACCGATACGGCATGGCAAACCATCGCGGTTGACTTCACACCCACTTCCATATTCACCATGCCCAGCTCAGAAGGATGTGAACCTGCCACCGTTACTTTTGTCAATCAAAGTACAGGAAACTTATTGGCCACTTGGAATTGGGGAGATGGCATCATCGATGCTACGAATGCTGATACATTGGTGCATGTATATGCCAACCCCGACAATCTGACCCATGTATACAACATTGCTTTGACCGTAGCTACTGCGGGAGGTTGTTCCAATACCAGTACCCAAACCTTCACCATGTATCCCGAAGTAACCGCCGACTTTTCGGTGATCAACTCCGGCGAAAACTGTGCTCCTTTCAATGCTGGATTCCAAAACAATTCCATCGCTGCAGATCAATACGTTTGGACATTTGGCGACGGAACGGGTTCAACACTGAATAGCCCTACGCACACTTACGCGAATCCCATTTACCAGGACACCACCTACCAAGTGATGCTTGTTGCACTTTCAAACGAAGGTTGTAAAGACACGTTGTACCAAAACATCGATGTGTCCCGAACCCCCGTTGCTTTCTTTGCCATCACCGATACCTCTGGCTGTTATCCTGTAGCGGTTACCTTGGATAACGGTAGTGTTGGTGCAGACAGCTATTCTTGGAATTATGGCACAGGAGAAACCAGCATCAACCAAGAAGATGTGCACGTGCACAACTTCTTCAACCTTACAGCTAATCCTGTCGTCAACAATATCACGATGACTGCTATGACAACCTCCGGTTGTTATGATCACTATACTTTACCCATCACCATCCCAGCTGGAATTGAAGCCGATTTCACCTACAATCCTGAAGGTTGTTCGCCATTCAATAGTCAGTTTTTAAACCAAAGCAATGGTGCCAATACCTACCAATGGGACTTTGGAGATGGCACACAATCCACTGCCGTCAACCCTGCACATGTGTTTACAACTGCAGGCCTAGACACATTTTATACAGTAACGCTTACTGCCTTCAACATCTTCGGTTGTTCACATACATTGAGCCAAACCATCCATGTTTATCCTGTTCCTGTAGCAGGAATAACCGCTGCACCCAATCCTCAAACTTGGCCACAGCCTGTTGCATTTCAAAACAACTCCAATAGCCAATTGCTCACCAACTACATTTGGGATTTGGGCGATGGAACCTTGATCAATGCTGAAGAAGCTGGTGATCATAACTATGCGACATGGGGCAATTATAGTGTGCTCTTGCTTGCCAGCAATGGACATTGTAGCGACACCGCCTATACCACTGTCAACATTCTAGCACCTGATCCTGTAGCAGGATTTGTCGGTGATAGTATCGGTTGCGCGCCATTGGTTGTCGCATTTCAAGACACCTCCATGTTTGCACAAGGCTGGTTGTGGGATTTTGGTGATGGCGGCGCTTCTATCAATAGCAGTCCTGTTCATGTATTTGATATACCTGGCACCTACGATATCCGATTGGTGGTTATTGGTTACAACGGCACGATGGACACTGCAACGCATTACATGGCAGTAACTGTTCATCCACGCGCTGAAGCTGCCTTTACTGTAACTCCGGAGCAAGTAGTGATTCCGCAACAACCAGTGTTCACGGTCAACATCAGCCAAGATGCGCAATATTTTGAGTGGCAATGGGGCGATGGCGATGTGGATACCACCTTTGAACCGACCCACAAATACACGGCCGCAGGCTTGTATGACATTACTTTGATTGCCAACAACGAATTCAATTGCCCCGATACCCTGACTCAATTTGCGGCTGTAAGAGCCATTGGCGGCGGATCATTGGAATTCCCCAACGGTTTCACGCCTTCGCTACGCGGACCGTACGATGGCAATGTAGATGTGACCAGCTATGACAATGATATCTTCTTCCCCAAATTTGAAGGTATTGAAACCTATACGCTTCACATTTATGACAAATGGGGCGAACTAATTTTTGAATCCAAGGACATTCTAAAAGGATGGGATGGATACTACAGAGAACAAATATGCCAACAAGACGTGTATATTTGGAAAGCCGATGGTATTTTCCAAAATGGACAATCTTACAGCATGGTGGGACAAGTCACATTGATAAGAAAATGATGCAAATGAAAAAACATGTACTTTTTCTCTTACTCGCTTTGAGTTGTGGACTGAAATCTTGGTCGCAAGATCAACAGTTCACGCAATTCTACGCGGTACCAACGGTTATGAATCCAGCATTTGCTGGAGCCAGCCTCCAATCACGTTTCGCGATGCAGTATCGCAACCAATGGTTGGGCATTCCCAAAGGATACCGAAGCTATGTTGCTTCTTTTGATTCCTATATCAATGCCATGAAAAGTGGAATCGGTGTGGTTATTCAAAAGGACGCAGCAGGAATTGGTAATTTATCTCGAAGCTCAGTATCGTTGCAATACGCATACGAGACGCGCATCAAGAAAAATTGGTATATCCGTCCCGCGATACAATTGGGCTTGGGATCGCGCAGTGTGAATTTCAACGACCTTACTTTTTATGACCAATTGATTCGTGACAATGCTTCATCAACATTGGAAACCTACCCAGGTGCCTCTACCCAATTCTTTGATACAGGCGCTGGCATTTTGGTATATGGTCCCGATTTGTGGTTTGGTGCATCTGCCATGCATTTGAATACACCAGATGAAAGTTTATTTGAAACCAATAGCTCGACGATTCCCGTTCGCTACGCGATGCATGGAGGAAAAAGATTCCGCATCAAAGGACATTCGTTAGGTAGATTGGATCACCATATTTTAATAGCTGCGAACTACATGTCACAAGGAAAGTTTGATCAGTTGGATTTGGGATTTTCTTACGAATTTAAACCTTTGTTCATCGGACTTTGGTACCGCGGATTGCCAGTAAAATCTAACGGATATGGATTACCGAATCGCGATGCCATGGCCTTCTTGGTGGGTGTGCAAACCGGTCCTTACAATATTGGTTACAGCTACGATGTTACACTTTCATCCTTGGGAGCCGGTAATACTGCTGGAGCGCATGAGTTGACACTTTCCTACAATCTCGCTGTGAAAGTAAAGTCCAAGCGAAAGATTGTTCCTTGCGCCGCTTTCTAAAAGTTGTTTTATAAGATATTCACCTCACGTTCCAAAGTGATGTGGAATCGCTTCGCAATGTCCTCGACAATTTGCGTGGACAATGCATATACTTCGCTACCTGTTGCTGTCCCGAAGTTGACCAACACAAGTGCTTGTTTTTCATTAACGCCGCAGGTTTCTGCTTTGTAGCCTTTCCAACCTGCTTGTTCTATCAACCATCCCGCCGGAACTTTTACTTTGCCCGCACCTGCAGGATAACTCGGAATCGAAGGAAACTCCTCTTTGACTTGTAGATACAATGATTCATCGATGACCGGATTTTTGAAGAAGCTACCCGCATTACCTAAAACTTTGGGATCGGGTAACTTGGACTGACGGATGTTGATCACCGATTGACTGATACCTTCCAATGATGGTGAAGTATAACCCAATCGCTCCATCTCCTTTTGTATATCACCGTACTGGGTATTCCAAATCGGTTGCTTGCGCAATTGAAAAGTAACCGAAAGAATAATCCACTTGCCCTTCTCCTCATTTTTAAAAACGCTATCGCGATAGCCAAACGCACAAGCTTGGTGATCAAATGATCTGATCTCACCTGATTCTACATGCATGGCATCCAATGAAAAAAATACATCTTTGATTTCGACACCATATGCACCAATGTTCTGAATGGGGCATGCACCAACAGATCCAGGAATAAGACTTAAATTTTCTACACCTGCCCATTGGTTTTGAATACAATGCATAACAAACGAATGCCACACCTCACCTGCGTGGGACTTCACCCACACAAACGTGTCATCTTGATTCACCAACTCTATACCAGACAAGCGATTCAACAACACAACGCCATCAAAATCTTGCGTAAACAACACATTGCTTCCACCACCCAAAATCAATCTGGGCAATGTCTTCCAGCGTTCGTCTTGGATTGCTTCGCGAAAATCCGCTACAGAATCACACTCCACCATCCACTGCGCACTCACGGCTACACCAAATGTGTTGTAAGGCTTTAAATCTGCATTTGCTATCCAATTCATCATGTTCCGAATGTCGCTCAATTTTTGTTCGCTATTGTTACGTCTTGAAAAAATTCATCCACGGAAATCTCAACAATATTTCCTTGCACGTTTTGCAACAAATCATGCAAATACCAACGCTCAGGCAATGTTCCCGCGGTCCAATCTTGGCGCAGCCATTGACTGCCAATGCGCTGGTACTCGATAACTTGTAATTCTGATACAACGTGATAATAATTGCTTCCTGAAATAGTTTTTAAGAAGCGTGGAAATTTTTCAACCATTTGACAAAGATGAAATAGAAAGCATATCTTGTGCAAATGATGACTCCTTTTTTGAAACAATTTGCCGCAGATTTGATCAAAGCCCATGGTCCGATGCTTGCCGATGTCCATATTGTCGTTCCAGGAAAACGTGCTGCGCTTTTTCTAAAAAAGCATCTATATGATTTGCATCAAGGCCCTGTGCTATCTCCTGAAATCATGACACTTCCAGAATGGTTTCAAAAAATTGGTCAACAAAAAAACATCACCTCTTTTGAATCTACCTTGCTCCTTTACCAATGCTACATCCAAACGGTAAAGGACCCTGAAGATTTTCAAACCTTCATGAAATGGGCTGGCCACGCGATGAACGACTTCAACGATGTCAATCAATACTTAGTGGATCATGCCTTATTATTTCAAAACATCAAAGACATCAAAGCCATTGACTCTTGGAGCTTGCACCAAGAACCCCTGTCTGAAGTTCAAGAGAAGTTTCTTCAGTTTTGGGATGAGCTCGGCGACTTGTATCGTGCCTTTGAAATTGAGGCGCAAAATCAAAAAAAATGGAATTACGCACAGCTCACCCGACAGTTGGCAGAAAAGAAATTGGCATTGCACTCCGATGCCACACATACCTATTTCGTTGGACTATCTCGCCTTACGCCAGCCGAAGAAAAAGTAATCGAGCATTTTAAAAAAGCCCATACCGAAGTACAAATCATTTGGGATGCTGATCCTTACTACGTCAATAATCCATCACACGAAGCGGGTCAATATTTTCAGCAGAAAATTAAAAAAGGAGAATCCGTTGCCATGCAAGATTGCATGCAACAAGGAGTAAGAAAAGTATCCATCTGGAAATCCAATACCGCACTTGGTGGCGCAGCCATATTGGCCAAAAGACTGTCAGAACTCAACGCCAAAGAAAGAGAAGAAACTGTTGTGGTCATTACAGACAACAACTCGCTACTTCCCATCATTACCCACTTGGATACAGAACTCCCCATTAACGTCGCCATTGGTTGGCCATTGAAATTATCCGGGGTTTATCAACTCTTTTTGTCCTACATACACTTTTGTATCAAAACACAAAGACAATCCAGGATTTACCACAAAGATCTTTTGCAGTGGATTGAACAACCTGTCCTTAGAAAAATTACCGATCCATGGAGAAATGATGTGCTCAAGACCTTGATCGACAAGAAGCGCGCTTACTTCACCTCAGAAGAATTGTGGTCGTGGATGAAAGAAAAATCTTCCGCCACTCTTTTCGAAAATTTCCTTCCTTTCATTGCCATCAATGACCAAGATTCCAAGAGCATCGTTTCAAAAATGAATCACTTGTGCGCCCTAATTTTGGATGACGACTCCCTTGATGATATCACGCGAGAATGTGCACTGCAATGGCAAGAAAAATGGGAGAAGTTGGAACCCGCACATGACCAATATAAATTTCTCCAAACCACGGAGGCGCTGGAGATATTGATTCAACACGTTATTTCGAAAGAGTCCATTGCCCTTGAAGGTGAGCCCTTGGAGGGATTACAAATCATCGGGATGATTGAAACCCGTGCGCTGGATTTCAAGAAAGTGATATTCAGTCACGCCACTGAAGAATCGATGCCGGGCCAGAGTCAGATGCAAACTTTGATTCCTTTCGAATTGCGCAAGGCATTTGAAATGCCAATGCCTGGCGACCGCGAGGCGAGTTATGCCTACAACTTCTACCGATTGATTCAACGTGCCGAGGAAATTGAATTCTATTATCCAACAACAACTTCTGATTTTAGGTCCGTTGAAAGAAGTCGATACATTCAACAGCTCGAATGGGAATGGCCACTTTACCATTCATCTGTCCAGTTCAACACCCAAACCATTTCACTTCCAGGGTCGCAAGATTTGGACTTTGAGGAAATCATCACCGCAGACGCATTTTCCAAAAAGCAATTGATGGGTCAATTCAAAAATGGGTTGAGCCCTTCGGCCATCAATCGATACTTGTCTTGTCCTTTGGACTATTACTATCGATACGTACTCGGCATAGGTGAGATCAATGAATTGGAAGAGCAAGTGGATTCAGCAGGCATGGGAACCATTGTTCATGCTGT
>JBDLUK010000044.1:0-4303 GCA_039805365.1 Bacteroidota bacterium
GGCTTTGCATCACACTGAAATTGCAAAACCAAACAATCATCAACCCTATTTTGATCAATAGAGTGCGGCTCATACTCAGAACTTTTTGAATAAAGTGAAAGTAGGTACTGGAAATGAAGTTGTTTTGTTGCGATAATCACTGGTAAAAGATGTGGATGCCAATGTCAATTGCCACGCAAAATCTTCTTTGGTTTGGAACCGAACTCCAGGCGCGACATAAATCATGGTTGAACCATAATCTTTGGCGGTCACTTTAACATCATAGTAATGGGTATAATAACTCCCTCCATGATATACCGAATTATTGTTGTACACTGGCACTTCAATTAATTCCTTTCGAACTACCAACAATCCAAACATACTTTCAAAAACAAAACTCGCTTTATCACCCAAAGGCAAGGTACCGCTTACGCCTAAAACAGGTCCTTGGGTTGCGTATCCTCTTCGCACTTTGGAGGTAATTTCCTCTCCCGAATAATTGTAAATTCCGCTTCGAATTCCATCTCCATTTAGCCCCCCCGAATCTTCACGTAGAGAAAGGTAATATTGGCCGTAGTTATTTAAATTTTTGATATACTGGTTTTGGCCATTACCCCACCAATCCTCATAGCTAACAACATATGTATCCGGAGCTATTGTCTTTCGGCCAGATTGCCAATACAAATAACCGCCGGAAAAATTGATGTTTTTGTTTCTATCACCTAAGGTTAAATTACCAAATGTCAATGTACCATAACCTTTCATATTCTGAAAAAATCCAGAGGATAGTAGCAATGAACCAACACTGACAGCAACTCCTTGATTGGACAATGGCAAAGAGTATTTCAAACTAATCGCCATTGGGCTTGCGGCCCATGTTGTCATGTAACCAACGTTCAACCTATCAGTAACAGCAAAATGTAATTCAGGACCGTGTAAACCTACCATTGCATAGTTCTCCCCTTTCTTAATGGGAAATGCATTTGTCGTTAGTCCATAGCGCGTAGAAAACGGGCCCTCCTTGATTACAGGAATGAATGACTCAGTGTCTTGAGGAGATTCCGCCTTAATTTCTTCTAAACGGCGTAATTCATTTTTTTTCAAAACAAAAAGACCTATTTCATCCGTATTGAATTTCATTTCCCGACCATCATCGTAAACCATTGTTCCATGGTATACGGTTCCATCTCGCAAGATGATCGTCAATCTTCTGTTATTATCTACGTCTTGCGCCCTAGTCGGATTAAAAGCAACAAGAAAAACAGAAACCAACAATAATTTCGTGAACTTCATTTCACTAAAGTACAACTTTTTTTTAGTTAATCTAGTTTTAACATTTTTTTCTTGAACTACATTTGAACAATGAACCGCAAGGATTTTATCAAAACCTTTTCAATATTACCACTAGGCATTATGATCACTCCCATCTCCAACTTTTTTTCGTCACAACAAAAATCAACTTCTACTGAAAAAATGCCTGCCCTATTTCTTGGTCATGGCAGCCCCATGAATGCCATAGAAGACAATGTGTTTGTTCAAGGATTTAAAAAAATTGGTGCTCAATTGCCCACGCCACAAGTCATTCTTTGCATATCTGCCCATTGGGAAACCAAAGGCACATGGGTCACTGCAATGGAACATCCGCGAACCATTCATGATTTTGGTGGCTTTCCAAAATCGCTTTTCGAGGTGCAATATCCAGCACCTGGATCTCCAGAATGGGCGCAACAAATTGCCAATGAAATTCATGCTGCTCGGGTAGGTCTAGACCACCAATGGGGATTGGATCACGGCGCATGGTCGGTCATCAAACACTTGTATCCCAACGCTGATATTCCTGTTGTACAAATGTCCATCGATTACTCTCAACCACCAGCCTACCATTACGCTTTGGCCAAGGAACTTCAAACATTGCGCAGCAAAGGTGTGATGATCATCGGAAGTGGCAACATGGTTCACAACTTGGGCATGGTGGCTTGGGACAAAATGAACACCCCAGGCTTTGGTTATGATTGGGCCATAGAAGCAAGTACGCAAATGAAACAATACTTGCGTGATGGAAATCATCAGGCCTTGGTTGATTTTAGAAAACAAGGAAAAGCATTCGACCTTTCCATTCCCACACCCGAGCACTTTCTTCCTTTGATCTACACCATTGCTTTGCAAGAAGAAAATGAAGATATGATGCTCTTTAATGACCAAGCTTTGGCTGGCTCATTGACCATGACCTCTGTTGCTTATGGACTAAAAGGGTAATCCTGAATTGCCTTATCATTGTAAAATGAAAGGTCTCATTGTCTTTATATGCGCTTTACTTTGTTCGGCATTCACAGCTCTAACCCAGACCAGTAACATTGGCTACTTCGATGAAAAAATGCTGGGTGAAGACTTGCTGTATTTTTCACCATTGCACGAATTTGCACCGCAATCACTCCTCACCCGTTGCAACGGCGAATCACCTATTGGATTTACTGCACAGCTACCTCATTCCGTTGACGGGAAATCTTCTTTTCAATTTCTATTGGGTCACTCCTCAGGAACCAGCGGTGGCGAAAGGAAATTTGATGTTTACCTGAATGATCATTTTGTTTTTACCATTCATACTTTACCCAAGCAAAAGGGTTTCGCTCAACAAACCTGGTGCAATTCTCCCGATGTAAAATCGTCTTTCCAAATTTTAGAATACGACATCAATGGCGATGTCTTTGGCAACTGGAATATCCAAGTACCGAGCAAATGGGTAAAGAAAAAGGCTGAGTTCAAAATTTATGGTCACTCGATGGACAGCCGGGATTGGTTGATGGTTTTTCAGTACCAACCTCAATTTGATTTGTACTGCCAAGCGACCTCTTTGATTTTTAGAAATTCACAAAGACGGTGCTTACAAATTAGCGCCAATCATATCGATACAATACCAGGTGTATTTCAACTTTCAAGCAGATGGTTGGATACCACCATCACATTCAATCCGGGCTACAATTTATTCAGTATACCATCCCATCCTACCCAATTTCATGGAGAAGATACCATTCTGATTATGCGGAAAAACGTAGATTTTGATGAGCCAATTATGTTGATTCCAATCCATGTATCCGCTCATCGCCACTATGAAATGAATCTCATTCATCACAGTCACAATGACATTGGCTATTCCCATCATCAGACCGAAGTAGAAAAAATACAAACACAAAACATTCGATCGGCTTTACGCTGGATCAAGCGCGCTAGTGAGGAAGGCAGTGAGGTTTTCTGGCACATTGAGTCGCTTTGGGCCGTAGAGAATTTTCTCAATATTGCATCGGAAATCGAGAAGAAAAATTTCTTTGATGAAATTCAAAAAGGACATATTGTTTTATCTGCCAATTACGCCAACATTTTAAATGGATTGTGTCATCCACGTGAATTGCCTTGGATGGTAGAATATGCAAAAGCATTGGAGCAAAAGATTCCAACCAAGATTCAAAATGCCATGATCACGGACATTCCAGGCATTACATACGCCGCTCTAAACAATTACGTCCAGCACGACATCCCTTATTTGTCATTGGGTCCCAATTACGTTGAAAAACATGCAGACCATGGCGACCGCGTGGGGAGCGTGATAGAACAAACAGGCGACACCTATTTCTATTGGCATCCCGATTCTACGTCAGAAAAGAAAATTCTCGTTTGGACTTCTGGAAAGGGATACTCCTATTTTCACAATATCCAAAACAACGAAAAGCAGTTTCAATGGGAGAAGCGAATTGCACAATATGTCAATGAGCTCACCAGTAAAAATTATCCTTTGACCGAAGTGCAACTTCGTTACACCAAGAATGCTGACAATGGCCCTGTGGATTCAACACTGCATGAGTTTGTTCGCAATTGGAACAAACTATACAGCAGTCCAACTTTAAAAATTGCATCTATCAATCAATTGTTTAAGCAGATTGAAAACGAGCATGAATTAGAAATTCCTCACGTTCACGGTGGCGAAATCTCACCGTATTGGGAAGATGGAGCCTTTTCCACAGCCAAAGAAGAAATTGAAATGCGCCAATTGGTTCGTGAGCTCATTGCTTTAGAAGATCACTGGGCAAATACAGACCGCGACAAATCCAAGTTCATCGATTTCTATTCCATACATCGTGATGTGGTTCTTTTTCACGAACATACTTGGGGTTCGTGGTGCAGTATTTCAGATCCCTACTCCCCTTTCACAACCGAACAATGGAAATACAAGAAGTCTTTTTTACTCGATGCACAACAGAGAATCAAGGACATTAGAGAAGAAGTTTTAAAATATCCTGCAGTAACTAAAAATCAAATCACATCCCCTGCT
>JBDLUK010000045.1:0-3702 GCA_039805365.1 Bacteroidota bacterium
CGTTGGGGTCGATGCTCATGCAATTGTCATTGAGAATAACCAAAACATTAGAGTCTGTTATTCCACCATGGTTCAATCCTTCAAATGCCATACCCGCTGTCATGGCTCCATCTCCAATAACCGCTACAACATTTCTATCTTTTTCTTTTTTGTATTTGGAAGCAACGGCCATTCCAACCGCAGCGCTTACTGACGTTGAACTATGCCCTACACCAAAGGTGTCGTATTCACTCTCGCTTCTCTTGGGGAATCCGCTAATCCCTTTGTACTTTCTGTTGGTATGAAAAACTTCTCTTCTACCAGTAAGAATTTTATGACCATAGGCTTGGTGACCTACGTCCCAAATCAATTGATCATAAGGGGTGTTGTAAACGTAATGCATCGCAACCGTCATTTCAACGACGCCAAGACTTGCTCCAAAATGGCCGCCCTTCTCAGAAACAATATCCACAATGTATTGGCGCAATTCATCACAGACTTGCTTGAGTTCGCTCTCCTTGATCTTGCTTCTTAAATCAGAAGGAACATGAATTTGAGAGAGTAAAGGGCCTGCAGAATATTGACTCATTGTGTATCGTTTAGTATAGATAACACAAATTTAATCGGAATGTTCGTTTTGGGGCGAAAAACTTAGGCGATTTGCCACGATAACTGAAGGAAATACACACAATGTGAAGTGACAATCGCAAATTCATCTTGTTCGATGGCATCTGCGGGTACAAAGTCTGCTTCATCAATCACATTTCCTCCTGGATCTTTGAGCTTAAAATGATAGGTTTTTCCAACATTAAAAACTACTCCTGGGCTCCAGTCAAATACAACATCTGTTTGGGAACGGACATCAATGTTCATGCTCATTAAAACGCCATCTTGGTCGTAAATTTCTAGAACAGCACCTATGATATTTTGCAAACTCGGGTCTGGCGTTGACATCCAGATAAAATTGAGCTGCGCTTGATTGGGTGTAGGATCGGGATCAACTACATCCGTCGTATCATCCGTAGGTGGATCATCCCCATTGTTCTTGTCTCCACACGAAACAAAAGTCAACGTGGTGAAAGCCCATAGGACTGCGATAAAAAGGATATGTAGTTTATTCTTTAACAATGTTGAATCTTTCTATTCGTTCGTTGTTTTGGATGCGAAGCGAATATACGCCTGAAGCCCAGTTCTGCACATTCAAAGTGATGTCGGTCAACAACAAACTTTGGTATACGCATTTGCCATCCGCACTGTATACGTTTAGCTCACTATTTTGTTCCCATCCTTTTGCACTTATTTTCAAAAAGTCATGCGCTGGGTTAGGGTAAATATTCCAATTGTTTTGAGCAACCTCATCGACACTGGTTCCGCAAGGATCTACAAAAATTGGACGAACAGCACGATTGGTGCATCCTTGAGGATCTACATAATTGTATGTCACCATATGTACTCCATTTCCAGCTATGCTCGGATAAAACTGGTTTCCTGACACACCAATTCCGGTGTAAAAACCTCCTGCTGGCAATCCGGTTAACATAACAACCGTTTCAAACACGCAAACGCTGTCGTCCGCGACAAACAATTCTACCGGCGCATACAATACTTCGATAAACTCAGGCGCGGTTTCAATCAAACATTCGGTATCTTCATCGTAAAAGGAATAGTAAACAAAGTGCTGTCCACCGCCAGCTGCTGCTGGATTAAACTGCGAACCTTCGATACCCGTTCCATTGGTATTGAAAAATTCGCCACCAACAGGCAATCCGACCATATTCAAGGGAGACGCGCTAATGCAAATTGAATCTGTTGCCAAAGCCATCAATACATCTGGAACATCTGCATATTCTACATTAACAGAAGCGCTTTTCTCGCAACCATTAATTGCAGTAACATCGATGGAATAGGTGTCCTCTGCTTCGACAAATTGAATGTCGCTTTGGGTTCCATCATTCCATTCCCAATACGCTACCAATGAATCGGGTGAAATCGATGGATACAACTCCAACAAAATCTCTCCACTACAAATTGTGGTTGGACCTGAGGCGATAATCTCTACAGTAGGAACGGGCTTGGAAATTACTTCAATCGGCACAGATATTCCTTGGCATCCATCTAACAAACCGCGTACGAAATAAATTCCCGATTCTTCAATGGTCAAAAACGCTGTGGTATCTCCTGTATTCCAAACATAAGAATCAGCACCACCAGCAGCCATCATAACTGACTCACCTTCGCAAAATTCAATTTCACCATCCAAGGCAACAGTTACATATGGATTGGGGCAATCCTCGATTCTTCCAAACCAACCATCCTGACCACCATTCAAACTTGCCTGCCATCCGTTATTCGATAAAAATGAAGAAGCAGCAGAACCCGCGAACAATATTTTTTGTGATTGATCGACACTCAAATAAGCCAACTCTTCATTTCCTGCACCTCCATAATATGTAATCCATTGTGGAGCCCCTTCAACTGTGAATTTGGCAAAATACACATCCGTTCCACCGGCTAATGCTGATTGAAATGGGTTATTCAAAGAAAGTCCAGTCGAAGCTGTTTGACCACCAAAGTAGATATTTCCAATTTCATCAGCTACCATCGCAGAACCTTCATCGGCAGCGCTACCTCCGAAGTAACTTCTCCATACCATTTGGCCCTGCTCATTGTATTGCGCCATAAAAGCATCAGATACACCACCTCCGTAATTCAATTGGTATGAACCTGGTGTCGCGATTCCTGAAGATGCTGTTGTTCCGACCAAATAAAGATTTCCATAAATGTCAGAACTACAATCCACCACCTCATCCAATGCCATACCGCCACAATATGTTGACCATTGCACAGCTCCCAATTGATCAAAAGTTGCAATCAATCCATCCTTGGTTCCACCGCTGAAGTTGGGCTGCTGCGCAACACCATATGAAATACCGGTTACAGAGGAAGTAGAACCTGTGATGTACACATGATCGCTGACCAAATCATAGCCGATACCACCTGCATTTTCTGCTCCTTCACCACCCCAGTATGAACTCCAATACAAAGAGCCTACGCCATTGATACAAGTAACAAATAAATCTCCTTGACCACCATAGATATTGTCTCCATTGCCAAAAGCAGGAAAATCATTGGAAGTGGTTTCTCCCAATAAGATCAGACGATCCTCATTGTCAATCGCCATGCCCAATACACCTTCAGAAGCAGAACCTCCAATATAACTTCCCCATACACGTTGACCATTCGTATTGAATTTCACCATGTATCCATCACGTATTCCGCTCAATGTGGTCTGAAATCCAAAAGAAGAGATGGCATAGTTCGATGTAGTCGTTCCCGCCATGTATACAAATCCAAAACGATCTACAGCAATGGTATTTCCTTCGTCCTGGCCTTCTCCGCCATAATATGTCGCCCACAATCTTTGACCATTTTCATTGAACTTTGCGACAAAAGCATCGCGTGTCCCATTGATATTGGCTTGGTGCATTACACCTGTCGAACTAATCCCCGAGATACCTGAAGTAGATGTTGTGGTTCCTGTGATAAAAACATTGTTGTCCAAATCAGAACTAATGCCATTCACCTCGTCAAATGCTTCTCCACCATAATAAGATGACCAGATTACCTCTGGATCAATGGTCAAATCGCTTGCTCCATCCCAACCTGAAACGTTAAAACCAACCTTGTTCTTCTTTACAACAAAAGACGATTGAAGGGTCTTTC
>JBDLUK010000046.1:0-3618 GCA_039805365.1 Bacteroidota bacterium
ATACCATCAATGTATATCCATGTAGATCCAGTTCGAGCACCACGGATAGAAATTCCACCACCAGTACCAGCACTGCTAACCCCTGCAACTGTTTGGGCCAAGCCCAATGCATCACGAGAAGGCATGCGTGCCAACTCTTCACGGGTTACTGTTCCTCCTGAAGCTCCACCATCCTTGTCAATCAAAGGAACTTTAAAGTCACTAATTTCTAAAGTCTTCAACTCAGATCCTGCAGATAATTCTGCGTTAGCAAACTGAATCTTACCTGCCGAAACAGGCACTCCTTTCAATTCTTGAGACTGATATCCCACAAAGTTGAACTGAATGTCATACGTCCCTGGATCTACAGGTTTAATGGTGTATTCACCATCGATATCCGTTTGTCCTCCGGTTACCAAATTTCCATTCAAGAAAATGATAACATTCACGAATGGCAATGGTTGCTTGTTGTCCTTATCTGTCACCTTTCCCTTCAAAGTACCTGAGTTTTGAGCAAAAGCACTGGTCAAGGTTACCAAGATTCCTGCAAGCAATAGCGTAATCTTTTTCCGCATATCTGGATTGAATTAGTGTAAATTTTTCCTTAATTAAAGGGTGCTAAAATAACTAAAAAGGGTCTTTTTAACGCATCTTAACACCAACAATTTATTTTTTCTATTCTAATATTCTGATTATCAGATTTTTATTATTTAAAAACACGATGAAATTACAGTGGAAATCAGGGTGGTTTTATCAATTCCAAAAGCTGCCGCTTGTTGCGGTATTATGGAGGCCTCTGAAAATCCTGGAACCGTGTTCACTTCGATCACATGGGGCTCATCATTTTGTATGATAAAATCTACCCTGATCATCCCTGAACATCTCAAATCTTGATAGATACGCGCAGCCAAAGCTCTTACCTGATGGCTCATTTTCTCTGGCAAACGTGCAGGGGTAATTTCCTGTGAAGCTCCCTCGTACTTGGCCTGATAATCAAAGAACTCATTTTCTGTTACAATTTCAGTCAAAGGCAACGCTGTTATTTTTCCTTGGATTTGAATCACACCGCAAGTCACCTCGACACCATCGATAAAAGACTCGATTAAAGCTTGGTGATCTTCTTTCAGGGCTTTATCAACAGCGATTTGCAAATCTGCTGAGGCTTTAACTTTAGAAGTACCTATAGACGAGCCTCCGTTATTGGGTTTGACAAAACAAGGAAGGCCCAACTTTGCAATTATTGTCTCCACATCCACCTTTTCACCTTCTCTAACCATCACGCTTTTGGCGACGGAATAACCCAAATTTCTCAGAGCATCCGTTGTCGATTTCTTGTTGAAAGTGATGGCCATATTTAAAACATCACCTGTTGTGAAAGGAATTCCCATCAGTTGAAAATAACCTTGCAGAATTCCATCCTCTCCAGGTGTGCCATGAACAATCATAAAAACGCCATCGAAATGATTTCTTACTCCATTGAACTCAAACGAAAAATCGTTTTTGTCAATTGCGATTTCTTGATTTTCAACAATAGCCACCCACTTTTTTCGTTCAATGACAACTTGGATGGGAGAATACTTTTCACGATCGATGTGGGTCATCACCATACTTGCACTTCGCATAGAGACCGCAGCCTCTCCACTAAAGCCACCAGAAACAACCGCAATTCGCTTTTTTTCCATGTTCCAAATTTGAGAGGTTTTCACATTCATTGCATCGGTATTTTTACGGAACATTAACTTTTCATCGTGAATAGCGATTTTTAATAAAATCATCATCTTTGCACCATGAAATTTTCTCAGCGCCTTTTGCGTTTTATGATTGGGGTAATCATTGGATGTTCCTTGGTCTATATCATGTTTCCCAATTACGATTGGTTGGGTTGGTTACCTGGAAAACAAATTCGTCAGTCTATCAGAGAAAAACAATGGTCACTTACTGAAACAGCAAAATGTGAAGCCAAATACTTTGCAATTGAAGAATCAGGTTGGAGAGAGGTGCTAAATGATGGAAGTATCAATTTTGATAAAAGCAAAGTTCAACAGACCAATAAAATCTACTACTTGGAAGATGATTTGGTTGGGGTAACCATAGAATTGCTCGACTCCACTGCCAATGTGCTGCACATTGAAAGAAAAGGAATGGAAAATCAATCCCCATGTCAACCATGAGTATTCTAAAAAAAATTCAAGCGCTATCCGAGTCTTTGCATCCGCAGTGGATCCATTTTCGACGCCATCTCCATCAGAATCCTGAATTGTCTTTTCAAGAATTCAATACATCAGCATGGGTACAAGAAGTTTTAAAAGCTGAGGGGATTTCATTTGAAGCAGGATGGGTAAAAACCGGAATAACTGCAACAATTGAAGGAAAAAATCCGCAATCAAGAAAGATTAGTTTGCGCGGAGATATGGATGCCCTGCCCATCATTGAAAAAAATCAGGTGGATTACAAAAGCCAAGTTGATGGGGTGATGCACGCTTGTGGTCATGATGTACATACCACATGTGCTTTAGGTGCAGCCATCATTTTACATCGGTTGAAAGACAAGTGGGAAGGAACCGTGCAGATTATTTTTCAACCTGGCGAAGAAGTACTCCCTGGCGGAGCCAATGAAATGATCAAAGCTGGGATTTTTAATCATTATAAGCCAAAAAATATTTTTGGGCAACATGTATATCCCGAGCTTCCCGCAGGAAAAGTGGGATTTAAATCGGGTTGGTACATGGCCAGCACCGATGAATTGTACTTTACAGTCAAAGGAAAAGGTGGGCATGGCGCAAAACCCAATCAATGCATTGACCCCATTGTTGCCGCATCCCAATTGGTGCTTCAACTTCAAACTGTTGTAAGCAGAAACGCCGAACCCGCGACACCTTCTGTATTGACCATTGGAAAATTCATTGCCAACGGTGCCACCAACATCATCCCAGATACTGCAACTTTAGAAGGAACATTCAGAACCTTTGATGAAAAGTGGCGTTATCAAGCCCATGAAAGAATTCGCGAAATTTGTTCGGGAATCGCCAAAGCCACACAAACAGAAATTGATGTGGACATCAGAGTGGGTTATCCTGCGCTCTTCAATGACGAAAAAACTACGGAAAGGGCAATCGAATTGGCCAAAGAATATTTGGGTGAAGAAAACGTGGTTCCTTTGAATTTAAGAACAACGGCCGAAGACTTTGCATATTTCGCTCAACATACTCCTTCTTGTTTTTACCGATTGGGAACAGCCTCTGCAGATGGTCAATCTTTCAACGCTCCCGTTCACAACAATCAATTTGACATCAATGAAGATGCCTTGATTACAGGGGTTGGTTTGATGGCGTATCTAGGAGCGAAAGGTTAAGACTTTCTGGTATAATGCATGACTGAAAAAGAGAACACATGCTTCTCATCTTTTTCTTGACGAAACAATTCTTCCTTGTCCCAGGCTTCTAATTGGAATTCTGGAAAAAACGTGTGCGCCTCAGGAAATTCGCCATTGATGTGGGTGATGTACATCGTGTTGGCTAAATTCAAGCGGATGGCCTCAGCATAAATCTGCCCACCTCCAATGATAAAAACTTCATCTTGATCTTGAAGTTTTGCGTACTCCGTTGCAGCAGTTAAATCTTGAAATAAAACACAACCCGG
>JBDLUK010000047.1:0-4539 GCA_039805365.1 Bacteroidota bacterium
TTGCAGAAAAATTAAAGGACCATGGATTCTCAGCAATTAAAATTTCTCTTGCTGGAAAATATTTGGTGGTTGGAAACGGTCCAAGCGACTTTAATCAAGTTCCGATGGGATTCACAGGTCAGGTGCAAGATCCCAAAGTCAATATTGTCAACCGCGGTTTGTCTTACAAGAGCGCGCAAGACAAACGCATGTTTGTAGATGTCGAAACAGCCAAATGGATTGAGAATGATTTTCAATGGGTTTCAGTTTCTGCACCGACATTGCTTGAATCTGAAGTTTTTTCAAAAGCATTTATGTGCATGAATTTGGATCAAGTAGCCGCTTGGTATGAGAAGCACAGTGATTCAGACATTCAATCTTCAATTATTTATGGAACCAAAGAGAAGATGGATCGCGCAACTACAGAGGAGTTTGATAAATTGATCGTAGTTCAACCTCAATGAGCGATTTCCTCACATTGGCCATAGAAAGTAGCTGCGACGAAACATCAGCAGCTATTCTCAATCACAAAAAAGTGATTGCTCTGGTGACAGCAACACAAAGTGTGCATGAGCAATACGGTGGAGTAGTGCCCGAGTTGGCTAGCCGAGCGCACCAATCTCACATCATACCTGTATTGGACACAGCATTGAAAGATGCCGGATTAACTTTGGATCAATTGAATTTGCTTTGTGTCACTGAAGGTCCGGGCTTAATGGGGTCTTTGCATGTTGGTGTTGCTTTGATGAAGTCGGTGGCCATGACAAAGAATCTACCCTTGATAGGTGTGAATCACATGCATGGTCACGTTTTGGCGCATTGTATTGAAGGGCAATACGAAAGCGAAATAGAATTTCCCTTTTTGTGTCTAACGGTATCGGGAGGACATACGCAGATTGTATATGTAGAAACGCCGGTTTCATTGAGAATATTGGCTCAGACCAAAGATGATGCGGCAGGGGAGGCCATAGACAAAGCGGCCAAATTATTTGGACTTCCATATCCTGGCGGACCTTGGGTAGATAGACATGCCCAAAAGGGGGATGATTCAAAATTCAAATTTTCCACACCTCGGATAGATGATGGTCAATACAGTTTCTCTGGGTTAAAGACATCCTTGCTTTATTTCCTTCAATCTCAAGTCAAAGAAAATCCAAATTTCATTGCGGAAAATTTAGACAGCCTTTGCGCATCTTTTCAGAAAACCACAATGGATTATTTGCTCAAGAACTTTTTTAATTGGGCGGAGAAAATGAATGTGCAAAATGTCGCAATAGCGGGTGGTGTTTCTGCAAATTCATATTTGCGTAAAACGTTTTTGATGATGGGGGAAAAAAATAAACTGAAAACCTTTGTTCCCAAATTCGATTATTGCACAGACAATGCGGCAATGATTGGAATCACAGGATACTTCCAATATCAGAATGGTTACCAAAAGAGGAACATTGTTCCTCAACCCAGAATGGCTTTTTAATCCTCGTAAGTGTAAATTGGATCCAGCTTGGATTCGTGGTCCATTTTACAAAGCGTTTTTAAAAGTCCATCTTCCAAGCCATATACCCAACCATGCAACGTTGGTCCTTTTCTACCCTTCCAAGCTTTTTGAACGATGCTGGTCTTGGCCAAGTTCAACACTTGTTCCATGACGTTCAATTCAACCAATCGATCAACCTTCGCTTCCTCATCTTTTAATACGGTGAATTCATCTTCGTGTAATCGATATATGTCTTTGATGTTTCTCAACCACTTGTTTATAATGCCAAAACTATGTTGGGTCAAAGAGGCTTTTACTCCGCCGCATCCATAGTGGCCACATACGATAATATGCTTCACCTCTAAAACATCCACAGCATAAAGAAGAACGCTCAACAAATTCAAATCAGTATGAACCACCAAATTGGCCACATTGCGATGTACAAAAATTTCACCCGGTGCAGTTCCTGTTATCTCGTTAGCTGGAACACGACTGTCCGAGCACCCAATCCAAAGAAATTCTGGTTTCTGAATTTTTGAAAGCCTTGAGAAATATTCAGGATCTCGTTCTATTTGCTCATTGGCCCAAGCCTTATTTTCTAATAACAATTTATCTATGCTGTCCATATTACAGATTTTGATGCGTGTTTCCTTTTGCGTTATATTTAAATTCAATGACAATGTGGTTGTGCTGTGCTTGAATTTTATAATCATTAATCATTTCCAAAATATCCTCATCCATTCTTTCATTTCGTGATAAATCCATTAGCAAATGGGCATGAGCAGGTATTTTGGCCAATGTTTCCTTGAGTAAGGGACGATTTAAAAATGTAACTTCTTGCTGAAAGCGAATCAAGTAATTGCCGTCATGTTCATGTAACGCAATGCCTTTTTTGAAATTTCTTTTGATGACAAAAAATAAACCCACCAGCAATCCGATACCTATTCCTTTTAAAAGATCGATACTCAAAATAGCAACCAATGTGACGATGAATGGTATAAACTGAATTTTACCTTGTTTCCAAATCTCAATGAAAATAGAAGGCTTCACCAATTTATAGCCAACGAAAATCAATATCGCAGCCAAACTAGCTAATGGAATTTGGTTCAAAACAAATGGGAAGAAGATTACACTAATCACCAACCACAATCCATGTAGGATGGCTGAAGTTTTATGCGTCGCACCAGCTGAAATATTGGCTGTACTTCGCACAACAACACTTGTAACTGGAATACCTCCTATCAAACCGGAAGTGATATTTCCTACACCTTGAGCTATCAATTCCAAGCTCGAGGGAGTGTTTCTCTTCAATGGATCTAGTTTATCTACAGCTTCTATGCCAAGCAATGATTCAAGGCTAGCCACCAATGCTATCGTGATACCAATCGTCCACACATGAATATTGGTCCATGCATTCCAATCAGGAAAGCGCAATTCAAAAATCCAATCTGAAAACTTTTCAACTTTGGGAACAGTTACCAAATGCTCTTCTGCAATTCCCCATCCCAAACTACCTTGAGAGAGTAGGGTATATACAATGCCCACGATTACAACAACCAAAGTTCCAGGAATGAATTTCAAAGATTTATTCTTTTTGAAATATTTGGTCTCCCATAAGAGTAGAATGGCCATACTGATTAAACCAATCAATGCAGCACCAGGAGATATCTTAAACGCAGCTTGTAAAATTTCTGAAAATGTATTTTCACCATCCATTTGAACAAAATCTTCGTCTCCTTCAAAATCATGATCATAGCCAACCAAATGAGGAATCTGTTTCAAGATTAAGATGAGACCAATTGCGGCCATCATACCTCGTATTACATTATTAGGCACATACTCTCCCAATTTTCCGGCCTTCAGTAAACCAAAAATGATTTGAAGTAAACCCGCAATGATAACGGCTAAAAGAAATTGATGGAAATCGCCAAGCTGCAAAATTGCGGCAGCCACAATAACTGTCAATCCGGCTGCAGGACCTGATACACTTAAATGGGAACCACTGATTAAACCGACAATAATTCCTCCAGCCATTCCGGCCAATAATCCCGCAAAGGGAGGAGCGCCAGAACCGAGGGCAATGCCCAAACACAAAGGTAACGCCACCAAAAACACCAGTAGTGATGGCAATAAATTGGAATAAATATTTTTCAAATCGAAACTTTAGGGGTGTAAAGCAGTCCCTAAGTTACAACGAAATGAAGCCTACAAAAAAAATTACTTATCCAGTGTTTTGAAATGAGCCAACAAGAGATTCAATACATCCTTTCTCCAATGCTCCGTTAACCATCCTGCATGCTCTTCAGGAACTCCAATGTGATTGAAGTGAATTCGAGTTCCGCCATTGTCCATATCGGTTAATTCAATGTGAACGATGGTGTGAATTCCACGATGAAAATATTCGTGTCTCCAAGCCATTACAATGTATTCATTGGGTTCTAGAGATAAATAATATCCACTAACTTTTTTATTCTCCGATTGAAAATATGTTCCTGCCTCCGAATGAAATTCAGCATGAAGACCAGTAATCGAAAAGAAAACTTTGGCATCTGTCAATGCTTCGTAAACGGCAATTCTTGATGTCGGTATTTCAGTAATCTGAAATATATTTTCTGTTTTTAATTTCATTTGATGATGGTTTAGTCGTTCTGTTGGTCCATCTCTTCATATATCTTTCGTACCAACAAATTGAGCTTGCGCATATATTCACTCTTCAACCAATCCCGATAATTTTCTGTGCTTTTGGAAATGCAATAACTGTAATGTTTCACTCGGCTTTTCACATCTAGCTCCAACACCTTTACCAAGTCCAAAGCGTCATATACATCCTCCGCATTCTCTTGAATAATCGTCGCATGTTGTTGTATCGAAACATCCAAAACATCTTTGGCCTTTCCACCAGATTTCATCACTCGTAAGTAATGTTCTTTGATATCAAAGTCAATGAAAGGGGAATTTTTGAAACGATCTCTTACCTCAGGCGTCATCTCATACTTGGTCTCTCTTTCCATTACTTCATCGGAGATGATGCTCTCGATATAGGCATTGGGATGGGCAAAAATCTCTTGCCAATCGATGTAAGACTC
>JBDLUK010000048.1:0-5719 GCA_039805365.1 Bacteroidota bacterium
CAAACGGATTTTAAGATGTCCAAAGGAGCGTTTGTTTTGGACGAGGCACAGAAAGCTGGACTTGATATTCCATACAGTTGCAAAGGGGGAATGTGTTGTACGTGCAGAGCCAAGGTGATGGAAGGAGAGGCCAATATGGCTGTCAATTATGCTCTAGAACCAGGGGAGGTAAACGCTGGATATGTCTTGACATGTCAGGCTCATCCCGTGAGTTCAAAATTGGTTGTCGACTTTGATCAATAAATCGATTTAAAAAGGCTTTTCCGTGTTTACTTTTGTAACATGGAGATTCCGAGTAAATACGAGCCACAAGCAGCTGAGGCCAAGTGGTATGCCTATTGGTTAGAAAAAGGATTTTTTAATAGCAAGCCTGATCATCGACCTGCATATACGATTGTGATCCCACCTCCCAATGTAACGGGGGTCTTGCACATGGGGCATATGCTCAACAATACCATTCAAGATGTACTTATTCGTCGTGCTCGCATGCGCGGTTTTAATGCATGTTGGGTTCCAGGAACAGATCACGCATCTATCGCGACTGAGGCTAAGGTTGTTCAAAAGCTGAGAGCTGAGGGAATAAAAAAGTCCGATCTGTCCAGAGAAGCTTTCTTAGATCACGCATGGGAGTGGACCCATAAACATGGCGGAATCATCCTTGAGCAATTGAAAAAATTAGGTGCTAGCTGCGATTGGAATCGCACACGCTTCACCATGGATGAAAAGTATTACGAAGCTGTCATTGATACGTTTATTGACCTTTATAACAAAGGAAAAATTTATCGCGGAGAGCGAATGATCAATTGGGATCCTGCCGCTAAGACAGCATTGTCAGACGAGGAAGTTATCTACAAGGAGGTTAATTCACATTTGTATCATTTGAAGTACAAAGTTGTAGGATCAGAGGAATTTATCGTTGTAGCTACAACCCGACCAGAAACAATTTTAGGAGACACAGCGGTATGTGTGAATCCGAAGGATGAGCGATACCTTCACCTGCACGGAAAAAAGGTGATCGTGCCCTTGGTGAACAGGGAGGTAACCATCATTGGTGATGATTACGTGGACATGGAGTTTGGAACAGGATGTTTGAAGGTCACACCAGCCCATGACATGAATGACTTCATGTTGGGTCAGAAATATAACTTAGAAATCATCAACATGATGAATGATGATGGTACCATTTCTACGGCAGGTGGAATGTATATTGGCCAAGATCGATTTGCAGTTCGCAAACAAATAGCTTTGGATTTGGAGGCTGCAGGTTTGTTGATTAAACAAGAACCGTATGCCAACAAGGTAGGATACTCTGAGCGCACAGATGTGGTCATCGAACCAAGACTCTCCTTACAGTGGTTTGTAGACATGAAGGAATTGAGCGAGCCAGCTTTGGAAAATGTCATGAATGACAACATCAAGTTTTTCCCTCCTAAATTCAAAAATGCTTATCGACATTGGATGGAGAACATCAAAGATTGGTGTATTTCAAGACAACTATGGTGGGGACACCAAATTCCAGCTTATTATACCGAAGATGGTAAATGGGTTGTTGCTAAGACACGAGAAGAAGCTGAGCAAAAGATCAAGGAGCAATACCCTGATTACACAGGTAGCATAACCCAAGACCCGGACGTATTGGATACTTGGTTCAGCTCCTGGTTGTGGCCCATAGGGGTGTTTGATGGATTCTATTCAGAAGATGAAGTTTCCTATTACTACCCAACAACTGACTTGGTTACGGCGCCTGAGATTATGTTTTTCTGGGTAGCAAGAATGATTATCGCTGGTTATGAATACCGTGGTGAATTGCCATTCAAAAATGTTTATTACACAGGAATCGTGCGTGATAAACAAGGTAGAAAAATGAGTAAATCATTGGGAAATTCGCCAGATCCTTTGGTGTTGATTGATCAATATGGAGCTGATGGAGTTCGCGTAGGAATGTTACTTTCTTCCCCAGCTGGAAATGATTTGCTGTTTGACGAATCACTATGTGAGCAAGGAAGAAATTTTTCCAATAAAATTTGGAATGCATTTCGATTGGTTAGAGGTTGGGAAGAAAACACATCGGATATTGAGCAGCGTCCTGCAGCTGCGGTGGCAATCCATTGGATGAATGCTCAATTGAATGCAACCATAGAGAAGTTGAATGATGATTATGAAAAATTCAGAATCAACGAGGCACTAATGACCACTTATAAATTGGTTTGGGATGATTTCTGCGCTTGGTATTTAGAGATGGTTAAGCCACCATACGGAGAGAAGATGGATAGTCAAACCTACGCGGCTACTATAGATATCTTTGAGAAATTGTTGACGGTGTTGCATCCATTCATGCCATTTTTATCAGAGGAAATTTGGCACATGTTAAGGGAGAGAGAAGATGGAGCAAGTTTATGTATTGCTCATTGGCCATCATCAACGAATGAATCATCTCCATGGATTGAAGGTTTTGAAGAGTTTTCTCAAGTGGTTATCGGAATCAGAAATATTCGCAAGGAGAACCAGATAGCCAACAAAGAGAAGTTGGTTTTGAAAATGTTGAGTACCCAAGGAGCGGCCAGTGATTTTCATCCTGCCATAGAGCATTTGGGAAATATTGAGAGCACAGAATGGGTGAGTGAAAAACCAGATCAGTGTTATTCTTTCATCGTTTCGGGTAGAGAATTCTTTGTACCATTTACGGCACAATTTGATGCTGCAGCAGAGATTAAAAAACTGAATGAGGAGTTGGTTTATACGGAAGGTTTCTTGACCAGTGTTGAGAGAAAGTTGAGTAATGAGAATTTCGTATCCAAGGCTCCTGCGGCCGTTTTAGATGGTGAAAGGAAGAAACAAAGTGATGCACAACAGAAAATAGAAATGATAAAACAGCAAATTGCAGCATTATCCTGACAAAATCAGTATAAATACCGAATGCCAATTGAATGAAATAAATTTCTTTTGACAAGCGGATGAACCGCTTATATTTGCGAATACGAGGTAAAACTATGAAAAAGATATATTCTTTAGTCGCTGCAATCGTGTTAGGCACTGCCCTAACTGCCACATCGCAGCATGTGCATGATTACAAGTGTGGTCATGCTAAGGCGCACGCCAAGATTTTGCAAGAGCACCCGGAAATCGAGCAGATGCAAGAGATTCAGGATGCTTACATTGCGGATTTTTTAAGAAATAATCCTGGAATGAATCGTGAGGATTCAACGATGATTTATACCATTCCTGTGGTATTTCACATCATTCACAATTTTGGTCCTGAGAACATTCCCAATGCCAATATTGAAGATCAGATGGCGATTTTAAATCGTGATTATCAGAAATTGAATGCAGACACTGCTGATGTGGTTCCTGCTTTTAGAAGCGCCATTGCTAATTGTGGGTTTCAATTTAAGCTAGCAACGATAGATCCACTTGGTAACTGTACCAATGGTATCGATCGTATTGTTTCTCCTTTGACAACAGTGGGATCTGATATTGCTAAATTGAATCCTTGGCCCCGTCACAAATACTTAAACGTTTGGATTGTCAACAACATGGAAGATGGAGTTGCTGGTTATGCTTACTATCCATCTGCTACTGCTGATGCGGGTTCAAGTTGGAAGGACGGAATTATCATTCGCTATGGTTATATTGGGTCATTGTTTCCTTCAAACCCAGGAACAAGTCGTGCTTTGACCCATGAAATCGGTCATTGGTTAGATTTGGCACATACTTGGGGATCAACCAATGATCCTGAAGTCGCTTGCGGTGATGATAACGTAATGGATACTCCTCCTACTGCTGGACATGATAATTGTCAGAATGAGTTGGATTATGAGTGCGATAGCAAAACATTGCCATTGGCTACCAATCCCTTGCAAACTGTATATCAATTCACTGGAGTAGATGTTAGCACTGGAACAATTGATACATTGGGTACTCCTTATGTAGACGATGCTGGTGTAATATTCAGCGATTTCGCTGCTGTTGGATTGTCTAGTAATTCTGCTGTTGCGGGTCAGTTTGCTTTCACAGGCTGGGGAACAGGAGCTACAGACCAAGCAACAACTTATGGTTCTTTAACCGGCGCTTTCAATTCATCTCAATATTATGAGTTTACATTGAGCAATGACGTATCTCAAAACATGGATTTGACATCCATTACTTTTGATATTCAAAGAAGTGCTGATGGCCCTCGCACATTCTCTGTTCGCTCAAGTGCTGACAACTTCGCTACCAATCTTGGTGCGGTTGTGACTCCAGCCAATGGAAACATGAATGTTCAGGCGGGTAATGTATTCTTCATCTCAACTGATGTAAGTTCATCTATCACTGGAGCTAAGATTAATTTGACTGGTAACAATTTCAGTGACATCAATGGCGAAAGTATCACCTTCCGTGTTTATGCATGGAATGCTGAAGATGCAGCTGGTTCTTTCGGTGTGGATAATGTCAGTTCAATAGGTACTTATGGTACAATCGAGAATGTTCAAAATTATATGGAGTATTCTTATTGCTCAAATATGTATACTTGGGGTCAGCGTGACAGAATGATTGGTGCTTTGAATACGCCAATTTCATCTCGAAATAACCTATGGACAGCTGAGAATACAGCTGCCACTGGAACCGACGGTATCAATGATCAATTGTGCGCACCACAAGCAGATTTCTATGCCGCTAAGAAAATGGTGTGTCAAGGAAATGCAGTTCAATTTTTTGATTATTCTTCTGATGCAGAGGCAATCTCATGGGAATGGTCTTTCCAAGATGCTACACCTTCTACAAGTACATCTGCTAACCCAACTGTAACATTTAATACTGGCGGTTGGAAGTCTGTTACTTTAACTGTAACTAACGCTCAAGGTAGTACAACTATCACGGACGCTTTGGCTATTTACGTAACTCAATCATGGCCTGAGATTCCAAGTATCCTTTCTGAGAATTGTAGTGTGAATCCTTTCCAATATGGTTATTTCTTCTCTGATAATTTGGCAAGCAACGAATCTGATTTTGCTTATGCTGGTAATGCTGGAGTTGGAACTAGCAATGGTTCAATTGTTTTGGACAATGCATCTGTTCAAGTACCACCAAGTGGAATGGTTGGATTTGACGTTGATGAGTTAATTACTCCTTCCATGGACTTGAGCTTATTGAGCAGCGGTAAATTGTATTTCGATTACGCTTATTCAACGGGTGCATTGACTGAAGCGAACATCACAGAGAGCTTAGAAATTTGGTCAAGCCGTGATTGCGGTGAAACATGGCAGTTGCGCACAACCATCAGTGGTTTGGATTTGGTAACAGCAGGTGCTTCTGCAGCGGCTTTTGTACCTAATACAATTTTGCAACCTGAAACTGGATCTGCTGTTTCTGGAGCACAATGGCAACAGAAATCTGTAACTATTCCTTCTACATATGAGACTGACAACGTTCGTTTCAAATTCATATTCAAGTCGTCCATGTTTTCTAACAACTTGTACTTGGACAATATCAACGTTTCAGGTACAGTAAGTGTAAATGAATTCGCTAAGCAAAACGCGATGGTGGTTTACCCAAATCCAGCAGGCGAGGTTTTGAATGTTCAGTTGCCATTGAATGGCCAAGTGTACGCTACGGCTCAAGTATTGGATTTATCTGGACGTGTAGTGATGACACAAGCAATCAATGGAATGAGTAATATCCAAATCAATACTTCAGTATTGCCAGCGGGTATGTATGTCATTCAAGTTCGTGGTGAAGG
>JBDLUK010000049.1:0-6486 GCA_039805365.1 Bacteroidota bacterium
CAAACGTAGAAGCCAAGTTGTCATAATGTTCAATTTGAGTAGTGTACTGCGATCGGTGCAATTCTAATTTATCTTCAAGAAAATCATTGGCAAACTCTACCCAATCAATTTCTGGAAAAGCGACATAATGCGCATTGAAATTACCAGTAGCTCCGCCAAATTTGGCAGATGCAGGAATTTCTTCCAACTGATCCAATTGGGCCTCCAATCGCTCAATGTAAACGCAAATCTCTTTTCCTAAACGTGTGGGAGACGCAGCCTGACCATGGGTTCTGGCCAACAAAGCTATGTCTTTCCAATTCTTGGCATCGGTCAACAACGCATCAATCAACATCTCCATTTTAGGGAGGTACACCTCATCCAAAGCATCTCTCAATGTTGCTGGAATGGCAGTGTTGTTAATGTCTTGAGAGGTTAATCCAAAATGAACAAACTCCTTGATATCCGATAGACCCATGGCATCCAACTTTGCCTTGACACTGTACTCAACAGCCTTGACATCGTGGTTGGTTACCTTTTCTGTTTGTTTGATTTCAATTGCATCCTGCTCCGAGAAATTCTCCACCCATTCACGCAATTGGTCTGCATGCTGGGGCTTGAAACTTTTCAATTGGGGCAATGGAATTTCTGATAATGCAATCAAATATTCTACTTCCACCCAAACGCGGTACTTGATTAGTGCAAATTCGCTGAAATAGCCTTGCAATTCTGCGGTGGCTTGGTTGTATCGACCATCAATTGGGGAGATGGCCATTAAAGGGGAGATGCTCATAATTTACTCTCAAAGCGCAAATGTAACGCATAAATCTTTTGTCTCTTACCTTTGTCACCAAACGATAAGCGTATGAAACTGCATGTGATAGACACTGGATTTTTTAAATTGGACGGCGGAGCCATGTTTGGCGTTGTACCCAAATTGATTTGGAACAAAACCAACCCAGCAGACGCCAACAATCTATGCACATGGTCCATGCGCTGCTTGCTTATCGAAGATGGGAACCGCTTGATATTGGTTGATACCGGTATTGGCCAAAAACAAAGCGATCAATTTTTTGGTCATTACCATTTGCACGGTGAATCTGAATTGCATCAAAGTATCCGTCAAGCGGGATTTGATGCCAAAGACATCACGGATGTGTTCTTAACGCACTTGCATTTTGACCACTGCGGTGGTGCTATTGTTCGTGATTCAGTGAGCGAACAATTGCGTCCTGCATTTGAAAACGCTAACTACTGGAGCAACGAAAGACATTGGCAATGGGCCACACAGCCTAATCCAAGAGAGAAAGCATCTTTTTTAAAAGAGAACATTCTCCCGATTCAAGAATCCGGTCAATTGAAATTCGTCAATCGCACAGCTGATGTGGGCGATACGGGTCTTGGTTTTGACGCTTGGTTTGTGGATGGACATACCGATAGCATGATGATTCCTTTGATTCAATACAAAGGGAAAACCATTGCATTTATGGCTGACCTTCTTCCCTCTGTTGGGCACATTCCTTTGCCATACGTTATGGGATACGATACACGTCCATTGATTACCCTTTCTGAAAAAGAAGCCTTCCTAAAAAAGGCCCAAGAGGAAAATTGGGTGTTATTCTTGGAACACGATTCGGTTAACGAATGTTGCACGCTCAAAAACACTGAAAAGGGCATACGCCCAGATCAGGTATTTTCATTCTCTGAAATTTAATTATCGTCCTGCTTCCTTTTCCAGTTGCAAATACTTTTGCACCCTAGCTGGTGGCTGATACTCTGGATTGGGTGCAGTTTCTGGATCATAACCAAACAAGCGATAATCCTTGATGATACTATCCACATAGGAAGGAACCATTCTTTCCCATCCTGAGTAACCATTTTTGATCATGGCCAATACGTCACGCGAAAAAATATCCAAAATCTCTGGATCATAATCTTCCAGATCTTTCAATCGTTTGTTGAACACCAAGTAGTCATACAACGGTTTGATACGAGGATGAATTTGTGTAGTCATCGTTGTCTGTACATCTCCTGTTTCTTGACTACGCCATGGGTAAACATACATCTTCAAATCGCGACTAAACATTCTTCCAAACACTTCCAAGATACCTCCATTGACATCGCGGTAGTACTTCTCATCAAACAATTGGAACAACATATTGGCACCGAGAATGATTCCCATTCGCTTGCTAGAGTGCGTTGCGAAATACTCCACCAACTTGTAATATTGAGAGAAATTAGACACCAAAACGGTTTGTCCCAAAGAACAAAGAATATCTGCGCGATCCAAGAAATCCTGTTCATCCACATTGCCTGATGCTGTGAGGTTGTTCAAGGTGATTTCAAACAACACTTGAATTTGATCGGGTTCAACTTTCGGATCCGCTTGAAACTGCTTGATTCCCTTGAGAATCATATCAATATTCACCTTGGTTACTGGTCTAAATGAACCACGAATCGCCAAGATATTTTTCTTGTACAAAACATCTGCCGCTTGCAAATTAGACCCATCTGGCGAGAAAATTACCGCCTGTGTCATGCCATGCTTAACCAATTGCAAAGACACCAAACGATTGTCGACATCTTTGAAATCCGGACCAATCATTTCCACCATATCAATCTCCACTTGGTCACGACCAATGTTGTCATATAATGAAAGTAACAACTCCTCAGGTGTTTGATGCAAAAAGAAACATCCGTATATCAAGTTAACACCGAGAACACCTGTTGTAGCTTGTTGCAGCAATGAATCTTGTTCATGGAAACGAGCGTGCAAGATGATCTCGTTCGGTTCACTTTCTGGGCTGGTCTGAAATTTTACCCCCATCCATCCATGACCTTGAACGGTCTTGGAAAAATTAATGGTGGTAACGGTGTTGGCGTAGGAGAAAAAGGTTTTGGTAGGATGATCTGCGCGTTTCAAACGCTCTTCAATCAATCGATATTCATGATTGAGCATATTCACCAAACGAGGCTTGCACACGTATCTTCCCTTTGCCTCTTTGCCATATATCGCATCACTAAAATCCTTGTCATAAGCACTCATCGCTTTTGCAATGGTGCCGCTTGCTCCACCCGCACGGAAGAAATGGCGCACCACCTCTTGTCCTGCTCCAATCTCTGCGAACGTACCATAAATGGCTTGTTGCAGATTTATTTTCAATGCCTTCTGATTGGGGGTGAGTATCACCCTTTCTTGATCGTTCATACCCATGATTTTCCTTGCAATACCAAAGGTAAACAATTCATTTGAATGACAAAATAAATGAAGAGATGAGGAGATAAGGAGATGAGGAGATAAGGAGATGAAGAGATAAGGAGATGAGGAGATGAGGAGATGAGGGGATGAGGGGATGAATAAGTTATAGGGAATTCCTATATTTTATGCCTCACCAAGAGCTGACTCAAGTAATAGTTTTGAACCATGAAAAAAAACTATGCAACCTTCGAAACTTTGGAAATATGGAGTTCTTTTTTAAATGAAAATAAGAAAATATATCAACTAATTGTACCCAGTAAAACTTGCGATTGGGACCTGATACGTCAAACACGAAGAGCCATGATTTCTGTTGGGTTGAATATCGCTGAAGGGTACTCCAGATATCATAACAAAGAAAAAGAGCAATTCTTGAATATCTCAATAGCCTCTTTGCAAGAAGTACAAGCATGTCTAATCATTATCAAAAGTTTGGAACCCGAGAATATTGATGAAGTTCAACTTCAAATTGTCTCAGAAAATCTTGAGATATTAAGAAGACAAATCATTTCTTTTAAAATGCACATTCGCTCCAAGACTATTTTGTGATGTACCTGATCCGTTGTATCCTCATTCCCTCATCTCCTCATCTCCTCATCTCCTCATCCCTTCATCCCTTCATCCCTTCATCCCTTCATCTCCTCATCCCTTTTGATTCGCCAAATCATACAAATGCTTCATGGCTTCGTATGTAGCGGGGCAACGGTGAAGGTTGGCGGCATAGAGCTCTGCCTGATCAAAGAAATCTTTTCTATGCAAATGGGGAAACTTGGCGCAATCGTGGGGGCGTAACTCATACACCGTGCACAAACCCGACTGACCATCTAAAAATTGACATGGGGTACTGTTGTTGCAAATGTCTCCAGTGGATTCTTCAACGTACAACCACTTATCAAAAAACTCTTGGTAGGTCATACCCAGGTGAGCTGCCAATTTCTTTACCTCTGGCTTTTTCCAAGTTGGCGTCATGGTCTTACAGCAGTTTCCACACTTGGTGCAATCTACCTTGGTCCATGCAAACTTCTCGGCCTTTCTAACCAATGGATAAATCGACTTGTCTCCCTTTTTAACGACCGCGGTTAAAAAAGCAGTAAGCTTCTTCTTGTTGCGATAGGCTTTTTGACGGTAAGATTTGAGGAATTGGTCGGTGCTCATATAGAAAAAAGTAAAGGCAAGCCCCTCATATCGCACCGCTACAACCATCTACCTTTGCTGCCTTCCGACCCTGGAGGATTTGACAGGAGCTGGTCGTATGAGACTTGCCTTCGGGGGCAAATGTAAACACAAACTGCTTTACCCAAAAAAAGAAATTTCAATTCGAAAGAATTACATTTGTAACAAAAGCACCCCGATGGATATTTCTGTAGTCGTTCCTCTATACAACGAAGATGAATCTTTGCACGAATTGTGCACTTGGATTCATCGCGTGATGACTGAAAACAATTTTCAGTACGAAGTGATTTTGGTGGATGACGGCAGTACCGATGATTCTTGGAATGTGATCCAAAAAATGAAATCGCAATTTCCTATTCATGGTGTTCAATTTGCCCAGAACTACGGAAAGAGTGCGGCCATGCATGTGGGCTTTCAAAAGGCGCAAGGCAATGTCGTGATTACCATGGATGCAGATCTTCAAGATTCGCCCGATGAAATACCCGAATTGTACCGCATGATTACTGAAGAAGGTTGGGATTTGGTGAGTGGATACAAGAAGAAAAGACACGACCCACTTTCGAAAACAATTCCGACCAAATTGTACAATTGGGCAACTCGAAAAATGAGCGGCATTCATTTGAATGATTTCAATTGTGGTTTAAAGGCATACAAAAACAAGGTAGTCAAGCGTATTGAAGTGTATGGCGAAATGCACAGATACATTCCGATTTTGGCACACAGAGCGGGATTCAGAAAGATCAGTGAGAAGGTTGTGCAACATTACCCCAGAAAACATGGGGTAACCAAATTTGGTTGGAACCGATTTATCAATGGCTTCTTGGATTTGCAGTCCATTGTATTTATATCCAGATTCGGAAAGAAACCGATGCACTTTTTTGGCAGTTTGGGAAGTCTTGTCTTCATGATTGGATTTTTGTCCTTCCTTTATTTAGGTGGCAACAAAATTTACTGTTTGTCCCAAGGCATTCCTGAGAAAAATATCGCAGAGCAATCTGTATTCTACTTGGCCTTGACGAGCATGATCATTGGAACACAATTGTTCTTGGCTGGATTCCTAGGTGAATTGGTGGTTCGCAATGCTGCGCACCGCAACGAATATCAAATCGAAGAAGAATTTTAATATGGCTTCAAATCGATTGGGAAAACATTTTGCCTTGACCACCTTTGGCGAGTCGCACGGCACTGCTATTGGCGGTGTCATTGATGGATGCCCTGCAGGATTGGTGATTGATTTCAACCACATCGCCCGCTGCATGGCCCGCCGTAAGCCTGGCCAAAGCAATTGGGTAACCCCCAGAAAAGAGGACGATGAAGTTCAATTTCTCTCCGGTATTTACGAAGGTAAAACCACAGGAGCTCCCATCGCCTTTGTCATTCAAAACAACGACACCAAAAGCAAAGACTACGAAAAATTAGCAACGGTCTATCGACCCGGTCACGCAGATTTTGTTTACGAAAAAAAATATGGCCATCGCGATCCCCGCGGCGGTGGACGCAGCTCTGCCCGTGAAACGGCTTGCCGCGTTGTAGCTGGAGCCCTAGCACAGCAACTGTTGCAACAAAAAGGAATTCAAATCAGGGGATACATGTCCTCCATGAAAGACATCATCGTTCCCAAAAACTACGGCTTCTTGAACCTCAGTGCAGTAGATGAAAGTCCGGTGCGTTGCCCAGATCAAGCAACGAGCGAACGCATGGTGCAGCTCATAGAAAAAACCAAGGCTGCCCAAGACAGTGTCGGCGGCATCATCACCTGTGTGGCAGAAGGTGTTCCTATCGGATGGGGATCACCGATGTACGAAAAATTAAATGCCCAACTGGCCCATGCCATGTTCACCCTCAACGCTGTCAAAGGATTTGAGATGGGCGATGGATTCTCTTCCACATTCCGCAACGGGAGCCAAAACAATGACGCAGTTGTCGGAGGTACGAACCACGACGGTGGCATTACAGCAGGTATTTCCAATGGAAAAGACATTTGGTTCAAAGTGGCCTTTAAACCAACAAGTAGCATCGCACAAACGCAATCCACGATTGATAGCGATAACAATACAATCGACTTACAAATCGAGGGT
>JBDLUK010000050.1:0-7412 GCA_039805365.1 Bacteroidota bacterium
GCAATTGGGATCTAGAGGAATCAGGCGCCAATTTAATTTGGAACGTGGGTAGTAGCAACGTCACCTTGTTGGGTTCGACAACGACAACAGACTGCATGCCCATGTCGGGTGCACCTGTTGCGTATCAATTTTTCTTTGGGTCACCATTTGATCAAGAACATTTCAGTTCATATCATACGGTTACCGCTTTACCTGAATTGCCTTTGGATCAATTGCCATTGCCCATTCCAATTACCCTGGAAGATGCGTATGCGTTTTATCAAAACCGTTCAGATCGATATGCTTTAACTGGATTTGGTTTAACCATCAGCGGTTTGCCAACTGGCGCTGCAGGTGATCCTGTTGATGTTATCTATCCATTGCCATTGACTTATGGTTTGGATCAAACAGGTGATGCATACTTCAATTATCAGATTCCAGCGTTGGGTTCATATACTACAGCACAAACGCGCAGAACGCAGGTGATCGCATATGGCACGATGAATTATTTCGGAACCAATTATCCCGTGATCAAAGTTAAATCAACCATCAACGCGGATGATATTTTGGTGGTAGATCAATTTGGTTTGAACTTGCCGTTTGCTCGTCCTGAAGCCATTGAGTACAAATGGTTGACCCCAGGGATCAATGTTCCGTTGTTGCAAATTAACACCACCGCTGGTGCTGTTTCGGGTACTTTGGTTTATGATGCAACTTCAGCAAGTGTGAATGAATCAACACAAAATATCAAATTGCAAATTTTCCCCAATCCAACGTCTGAGAAATTGTTTGCCAATATTCCCAATGGTCAGCCTTACCAAGTAACGGATGCTTTGGGCAGAAAAATGGCATCAGGTAATTACAGTATGGCAGAAGGTATTTCAGTTGCGAATTGGGCAGTTGGAAACTACTTCTTTCAGTCAGAAGGAGTAACTGTACAATGGATTAAAAATTAATATTCAAAAAAGATATCAATGAAAGCGTATGTTTTTCCAGGTCAAGGAGCGCAGTTCACAGGAATGGCCAAAGACCTTTATGAGCAAAGTGAATTAGGAAAACAACTGTTGGAGCAAGCCAACGAAATTTTGGGATTCCGCATTACCGATGTCATGTTCAATGGAACAGATGAAGAGCTGAAGCAAACCAATGTTACACAGCCCGCCATTTTTTTACATAGTGTTGTTTTAGCTAAATGTCTTGGAGAAAATTTTAAACCTTCCATGGTTGCAGGACATAGCTTAGGCGAGTTCTCAGCTTTGGTTGCTGCGGGTGCGATGAGTTTTGAAGACGGCCTTCGTTTGGTTTCGGCTCGTGCACAAGCGATGCAGCGTGCATGCGAAATCAACCCATCCACGATGGCTGCCATTCTTGGGTTAGAGGATGCCAAGGTAGAAGAGATTTGTGCTTCCATTGATGGAGTAGTTGTTGCGGCCAATTACAATTGTCCTGGACAGCTGGTAATTTCCGGTAGCAATGAAGCCATCGATGCTGCTTGTGCTAAGTTGACTGAGGCAGGAGCAAAGCGTGCCTTAAAATTGGCTGTTGGTGGAGCTTTTCACAGCCCATTGATGATGCCTGCTCAAGAAGAATTGATGACAGCCATTGCGCAAACAACCATCAATGCCCCTATCTGTCCAGTTTATCAAAACGTAAATGCCAAGCCGCAAACGGATCCTGAGGAAATCAAAAAGAATTTGATTGAACAATTAACAGCTCCTGTACGTTGGACGCAAATCATGGAGAATATGATTGCAGATGGATGTTCTGAGGTTGTAGAAGTAGGACCTGGTAAAGTTTTACAAGGTTTATTTAAAAAGGTTAGTCGCGATTTGCCAACAGTTTCTGCGGGAATTGAGGGATGATCAAAAGAAGTATAGCAGTAGTAATCGTTCTGGCAGTGGTCTCACTTGGTTTGATCATTGCCGGACAGGTTTATTGGGTTACACAGGCCTATCAGTTGCAAGAAGATGTTTTTGTCACAAAGGTCAATTCTGTTCTGATCAATGTCGTTAATAAAGTTCATTTGATTGAGAATGACCAAAGTGTCGTAGAGCCGCCCAAATCCATGGGTAAAGGTTCTTATATCATTGGGATTAATCACACACCTTCTCCTTATTTGTTGCAAACGCTTTTGGAAGATGAACTCCAAATGCAAGGTGTTTTAGAAGAGGTAGAGTATGGCGTTTTTGATTGCTTTTCCAATCAATATGAAGTGCAAGGATGGATTGATTTGCGTGTGCAAGAAGATAAAACTGCGCCCAATGGCGGTCTTAAGTTGTTCCCTTCTGAAGGTCACTATTTATCGCTGTATTTTCCTCAGAAGAATATTTTTCTCTTCAAGCGAATTGATTTCTGGATGTACAGTTCAGTGGTCATTTTTGTCATTTTCGTTTTCTTTGCCTATACAATCGGCGTCCTGTTTCGAGAGAAAAGGTTGTCCAGTGTTCGCAATGATTTCGTCAATAACATGACGCACGAATTGAAGACTCCCTTGGCAACAATTCAATTGAGCACAGAAGCGCTAAAAGCAGACAAGATTTTTGAAGATAGGGATCGTCATGACACTTATGTTTCGATCATTGAGAGTGAGGCCAAGAGATTAAAGGCACAATTGGAGAAGGTTTTGCAGTTGTCTTCTTTGACCAATCGAAAGAAGAACTTGGTATGGCAGACAGTGGACATGCATGAATTACTTCAGACAGCCGCGAAGGCCCAAATGATAAGATTGGAAGAATTTGATGGAGACTTGGAAATACATCTCGATGCAATCAATCCTTTGGTTTCAGGCGATCCAGTGCATTTGTCCAATATCGTTTACAATCTTTTGGACAATGCCATCAAGTACACTGAGCGCACCCCTCACATAACAGTCCGTACTAGAAATTTTAAAAATTCTATTTTAATCGATATTGAAGACAATGGTATTGGAATCAATAGGAGACAGCAGCGATTGATTTTTGATAAGTTCTATCGTGTTTCCACTGGGGATATTCACAACGTTAAAGGATTTGGTTTGGGATTGTATTATGTGCAGACCATGCTCAAAGCGCAGAAAGGAAAAATTTATGTGAAAAGCGAAAAGGGTAGAGGTTCTGTTTTTACCTTGCAGTTGCCGAATAAGAAGGTTTAATCAGTAAAATTACAAACATGAGTACCACCCATTCAGCGCAGATTCTGCTTGTAGAAGATGATAGAAATTTAGGTTTTGTCATCCAAGACACCTTGAAGCAAGAAGGCTTTGTGGTTCACTTGGCAAGTGATGGAAAAGAAGGATTAAGTTATTTCAACAAGGGTGGATATGACTTGTGCCTCTTGGATGTAATGCTTCCCAAGAAGGATGGATTTGGTCTAGCTGAAGACATAAGAAAAGTGGATGCAGAAGTGCCCATTGTTTTCCTTACAGCCAAAGGAATGGCGCAAGACAAAGTGAAGGGGTTTCAAGTCGGCGGTGATGACTACATCACCAAACCTTTTTCAAGTGAAGAATTGATTCTTCGCATCAGAGCCATATTAAAACGAAATGCGAAATTCAAACAAGATCAAAAATCGGAAGTAGGCTTGGGGAAATATCAAATTGACTTTAAAAACTACAATTTGATTGGCCCAGCGAGTCAGCGCAAACTCACTAAAAAGGAATCGGATTTGTTGAAACTTTTGGTAGAGCATCAAGGACAAGTTTTGGAGCGCGAGCTCCTGGCGAATATGGTTTGGGGAGATGATACTTATTTTGTAGGAAGAAGCATGGATGTTTTTATCACGAGATTGCGCAAGTATTTGTCACAAGATTCTGGGATTTCAATTGTCAACATTCACGGAGTAGGATTTAAATTGGTAGTTGAATGATTCGGGTAGTTTGGTTGTTGGCGATAGCCTTGATTTGTGCGAGCAGAAGCATGGGACAGTTTCAAGTTAGGGACAGTGTTTTGTATAATCCACACGTTAGTATTACCTATGGCTATCATCTTCCGACAGGAGATATGGCGGAGCGATTTGGGTTGACAGGTAGTGCAGGGTTGGCATTTCATATCAAAGACAAAATGTACAGATACTGGGGAGGTCAAGCCCAATACATGTTTGGTAACAGAGTTAATGAGCCAGGGCTTTTGCAAAATCTATATACACCCAAGGGAGAAATTCTAGATAATCAGGGTCAACCCGCGATAGTTTTTATTCAAGAGCGCGGTTGGAACTTTTTTGCCGATTTCGGGCATTTGTATCCCATCATTGGTCCTAACAAAAACTGTGGACTCTTAGTGCATGGTGGTGCGGGATATTTGATGCACAAAATTCGAATTGAACACCAGAGTCATGAGATCAACGGTTTGTCTGGCGATTTTCTGAAAGGCTATGATCGTTTAACTGGAGGACCAGCTGTTCGTGGATTTGTTGGTTACAGTCACATGAGCAACAGTGGTCGCATCAATTTTTTAATAGGTCTTGAGGCCATTCAGGCTTCAACCAAAAGCATAAGAGGATACAATTACGATACCCAAGAAAAAGATATACAAAGACGCAGTGATGGGTTGGTGGGATTGAAAGTGGGTTGGATATTGAATTTGTATCAGCGCGCACCGGATCAGTTTTATATCAATTGAGAATGTTGGCATTGGGAATATTCGATATCGGTATGCGCATGTACCATGGTTTGTTGACCGCGGTAGGTGTGTTCCATCCCAAAGCCAAGGCGATTACCTCTGGTCAAAGAAATGCGATTTCTCAAGTTTCGCAGTGGAGACAGAGGCACCCAAACGAAAAGGTGTTGTGGATGCATGTGGCTTCGCTCGGCGAATTTGAGCAAGGTAGACCAGTGTTGGAGTTGTTTAAAGTACAACATCCGGAAGCCAAGATTGTATTGACGTTTTATTCGCCCAGTGGATATGAAGTTCGAAAGAATTATGCAGGAGCCGATTTGATTACCTATTTGCCTTTGGATACAAAGTCGAATATGGACAGTTGGTGTGAAGTGCTTCGTCCCAGTATGTTGGCTTTGGTGAAATATGAAGTTTGGCCGAACATGCTGCGAGCTTTAGGCAAGCGAGACATTCCTGTTGTCATGCTGTCCGCTGTTTTTTATGAGCAGCAGCGATTCTTTGGATGGCAAAGAAATTTTTGGATTTCGATTTTGAAGAACGTTAGCTTTTTTCATGTGCAAGATGATCGATCCAAGAAATTACTTGAGTCAATTTCCTTGCGAAATATTGAAGTGAGTGGTGATACGCGATATGATCGCGTGTTTGAAATTGCCCAGAAGGCCCAATTGTCAGCGCGATACAAGGAATGGAAAGGAGAGAGTATTGTGGTTGTTTTGGGTTCGTCATACAAGGAAGAAGAAGAGGCGATCAAAGATTTGATTCAAGAATATCCGGAGGTCAAGTGGGTTATCGCACCCCATCACATAGAGGAAGAGAACATCCAACGAATTGAAACAACTTTTCAAGGTCTTACGCAACGCGCAACGCAAGTTGAGATCACGCAGCACTTGCCCATTTTGATTTTGAATACCATGGGTGAGTTGGGTGGATTGTACAAAATGGGAGAGATTGCGGTGATTGGCGGAGGTTGGGGCAAAGGGATACACAATGTTTTGGAACCCGCTTCGCATGGTTGTGCGGTGGTTTGGGGGCCAAGGGCGGAGAAGTTTATCGAGGCCCAGTTGATGTTGGCCCACCATGCCGGTATTCAGGTGTTAACGAAAGAAGATTTGGCGAATCAGCTGAGAGGCTTGATCAATGATTCTGATAAGCGCGATGCGATTGGAAAGAATGCCAAAGAATTGGTTGAATTGCAAGCCGGAGCCAGTGCCAAAGTATTGAAAACCATAGGAGAATTTTGGAGATAAAAAAAAAGATGAAAAAACACTTGCGCAAATAGAAATTGAGTGTATTTTTGCATCCCAAACGTTCTTATAAAAAGCGGGAATAGCTCAGTTGGTAGAGCATAACCTTGCCAAGGTTAGGGTCGCGAGTTCGAGTCTCGTTTCCCGCTCAAAATGAATCCCGAGGAATCGGGATTTTTTGTTGCTACCGCAACGGATGCCCTGGTGGTGGAATCGGTAGACACGCAGGACTTAAAATCCTGTGGCCATTGCGGCCGTGCGGGTTCAAGTCCCGCCCGGGGTACAAAGGAAAAGGCGCTTATGGCGCCTTTTTTTATTTCTATATTTTTTATTCATTTTCATTCTCTTTCACATTCTCATTCTTTTCAATTCTTCACTTTTTGCTTGATCAAAAAGTGAAACAAAGAATCAAGTCGCACCGAAGCCGTATGGGAATTTTCCCTCCTGCCACGAAGTGGATAGGAGGGGTGTCCGGACGAGCGCTAGCGCTGTCTGGACGGGGTGGTTTTGTACGATTGAAGTGTAAACCAGTTTTGGACGGGACTATTGGGGTCAACGTTCTTGGTCTCGCACTTTATATGCCTGTTATGCAACTTTTGTAGTAATGGATATTCAAACGGATTTTTGAAAAAAAAATCGATATGAAATCTATAGAACAAAATTTTATACGTAAATTTGAAGAATTAATACGTATCGAAATGTATAAGCTAACTTTATCTATCAATGAAGATGTTGCCAGTAGAGCAAAAGAATATGCCAAGGCTTCAGGTAGGAGTTTGTCTTCTCTCATTGAAAGCTATTTATTGGAGCTGGTGAATCATCCTGAATCTTCAGTGAAAAAGGGAATGTCTCAATATTTGGGTATCGCTAAACTGCCCAAAGATTTTGATGAGAAAAAAGCCGCTAGGGAATATTTTCGGAACAAACACGCATGAAAAAGTTTTTCATCGATACCAATATCGTGGTAGATTATTTGGCTTGTCGTGAGCCTTTCTCACACCATGCATTGGCCATTTTCCAGGCCGCAGATGAAGGTCGTGTTCAACTTTATTTATCGTCTCACTCTATTGCCACTACTTATTATATTCTGCGGAAATACACCGAAGAAAAACAGCTGCGTAAGGCTATGGCTGCTTTGATGGATTGCTGTGAGGTGATTGCAGTGGAGGATGAGATGCTCAAAAAGGCTTTTCGATCTAATTTAAAGGATGTGGAAGATGCAATTCAATTGGAATGCGCCTATGTCGTTAAAAACATCAGTGGCTTGGTTACCCGAAATATCAAAGACTTCAAGAGTGCGAAAATTCCAGTTATCGGTCCGGAGTTCATCTCGAATTTATAATCTGGATTAAGCTTGTTCAACCATTTTCCATCTACCTTCGCTGTCCAAATTTTCAATTATGTCACTATCAGAATCCTTTGAAACTATCGTCAACACGCGTCGTGCGGTGCGCAAGTTTCATGAGTCAGATTATAATCCTGAGGCTGTTACCAAGAGTCTGAAGCGTGCACAGCTCGCTCCAAGTAGTAGCAATATGCAGTTGTGGGAGTTTTATCGTGTTTCAAAGTCTGAAGATTTGGCTGAACTTTCTACCAT
>JBDLUK010000051.1:0-13054 GCA_039805365.1 Bacteroidota bacterium
AAAATCCAACCTTGCATTTGATTGGAAGCATCCTGACTAGCATTTTCACCCACCATCATCAACGTATTTCTACTGAAAGCAAATACATCCTTTACCTTATCCACTCCAATCCCACCGATGGCTCCGCCACCCAACCAGGTCATGTTAAAGTCCAATCCGTGAATGTATGCATCTGCAAATCCAGCTCCGAAATAAAAGGTCCAGCCAGCCACTACATAACCATCGCCTTCACCCTTTAATTCAATGCTACGCAAAATACTTTCTGTCGGGGTTGCCGGAAAAGCTGCAGCGTTGCTGATATTTCCATTGGCATTCCAATACATCAAGTGACCGCGAAAAACACCATTCTCCAAGTATCCACCAGCGGCTGTCCAATTTCCGTTGTGAGGAACAGCATCCCACATTTGTATTCCTTTACAAAGAGGAACATTGACAATACTTTGAACAATTGTTCCACTTTGGTCTAACCAAAAAACTGCAGTATTGGGCAAGCTATCCGTCGTTGTCCAATAATTGAAAACCGCCATCCATGCCTGTGCAGTAGAATCCCAAGCTATCAATGGCGCATGCATGTCATAACCAACAATGGGCAAACTTATCTGTAAATGATTGGGCGCAATGGGGTCCCAAATCCACACTTCAGCTTGATTCAACAAATCGGCATTCCAAGAATAACCGACAATCGCGAATTGATCTTGGTGCCAATGGAAGCTCTCCGCATCCTGCCAGCCCTCTGTCACAAGAACTTTCTCTTGAATTAGGCTCCCGGTTGAGGACAATTGAAAAATACTCGGGTCATATCCATTGGTTGTGGGTCCTGACGAAGAAGTCAGAATCCAAATGGATTGGTCGGGCGCAATCCAAACATCCTTACCGGATTGCACACCTTCATCTCCAAGATCAAAACTTTCAATGCAATTCAACATGGAGTCTGTATGAACTACCAGCACTTGGCTACCCATGCCCGAGGCACTCCACGTTGTCCCTACGGACCAAATGCTTCCTGAGGAGTCTTTTGTTATTTTAGACAATTCTTCAAAATCTCCCCAACCCACTGTATACGACCAAACAGAATCTGCTTGGGCCATGCACAAAGTACTTGAGAGAAGGGCGATATAGAGAACAATTCTATGCACGTACAGCGTCGTAGATTTTACACAAATCTGTCAATAAAGCTTCCAAGTGATCCAATCTCAACATGTTGGCGCCATCACTTTTGGCAATAGCCGGATTGGGATGGGTTTCAATGAATAATCCATTTGCTCCCGTTGCAATGGCAGCCTTGGCAATGGTAGCAATTAACTCAGGTTTCCCGCCCGTAACACCAGAAGACTGATTGGGCTGTTGTAAGCTGTGCGTGCAATCCATGATGACCGGAGCAAAATTTTGCATGGCCGGAATGTTGCGATAATCTACAACCAAGTCTTGGTAGCCAAACATTGAACCTCTTTCGGTCAACCACACTTTGTTGTTTCCTTCTTCAACCACTTTTCTAACAGCATGTCCCATGGATTCACCTGAAAGGAATTGACCTTTTTTGATGTTCACCACCTTACCCGTTTGCGCTGCTGCTTGTAACAAATCCGTTTGTCTACATAAAAAAGCTGGGATTTGCAAAACATCGACATACTCAGCAGCCATAGCTGCTTCGTCTGCGGCATGTATATCTGTAGTTGTCGGAACGCCCAACTTCTTTCCAACTTCATTGATCCATTTCAAACCTTGTTCATCTCCTACACCGGTAAAAGAATCCGATCTAGAGCGATTGGCCTTGCGGTAGGATGCTTTGAAAATAAATGGAATGCTCAAACGCTCACAAATGGCTTTGACTTCTGTGCCAATTTCATACAACATCTCTTCGCCCTCAACGACACAAGGTCCTGCGATTAAAAAAAAGCGATCTCCCTTCAATTGAGGAAGTGCATTCAATACTTGATTATCTAATTCTGTTCTCATTTTCTTATTTTAAAAAGCCATATTCAACATCAATCTTCCACTAAAAAAAGAAGCATCACCGGCGGCAGTTCGCAACCAATTACTTCCTGCAATTGCAATATTTAATCCCCTGTAATTGATCCAATGGATCGAACCCTGCAAACCCCATTGATTTTGGAGTGAATGCAAGGCATCCACTCTGAAACGGAAAACTTGCATCCCCCTTTCTAAACTCCAAAGTCTTCCAATAGATTGGTGTCCCCATTGCCCTCCGAAATAATAATTCATGCTATAGGCCCATTTGTCCCGAAGTACAAAACCCATATTCAGAGATGTTGGCAGAGTTACCCACTTGTCAATAGTGCTGGCCCGATGTTGGGAAAAAGGCGCTAAAAAATTCGACAATGAATCCGCGTTTTGGAGGGTTTGCGTGTTGAATCCTGAATACACCCCTTTCCCATTCCAACGATCCGTTTGGAGGTTGTGGTATTTGATCCATCCCAAATCCTTGACACGTACAAACCAATGCAGTGGCCCTTTGAGTTCTTCCCATTGAAATTGTGTTGAAAATCCAACCCCCTTTTGTCCTTCAGAAAGCGTTTGTCTTTTGGAAACATAATCCAAATCGACATTTTGCATGCCTTCGGTAAATCCAATTTCATAACGGGGTATTGCCCAACGAGTGTATTGGGAAGACTCCACCCAATTGATACCGAAGTCCCAAAACGTGTATTCTTTATAATTGGCATGACTCCAATTGATCCCGATACTTCTATATTGAAAAGTCTCCAATTCATTATTTTTTCCCGAGAGCCTCTGCCCATCCAAACCCTTGTTGCCAAGAAAAATCAACTGAAAAATTTGAGGGTCATAGTTGCCCCGAAACACGCTATTCTGGCCAACTTGAATACCAATTTTATTATCGATGTCTTGATTAGAAACGGAGTCCGCAAATAGAGGTGCTTGAATGTCCAAGTTCGTTGCCCAAATACCGAGCGTACTTGCCTTAATGGGTAATTTCGACAATTGCTTTTTATTACTACCTCGAGAAATCTCTCCACCTCTAGCCCAATCTCTCAACCATCTTGAACCAATCCCATTGCTGTAAAACACACCCTGCGTTTGCGCAGTAAACATGAATTCCTTTACTTCGGTTACTGATGAATCAGGAACCAACATGGGATGAGAAAGCAACGTATCTTGGGCATAGCCATTCAGGGACATCAGTAAAAAATGCGACACAATTACAATCAAACACCCTCTGTTTCTGTTTCCCATTCTCATTGCAATCCCAATTCAAATTCAACATTGCTGATGCATTTTGCCAAAGCAAAATATTCAGGGCGTATACCCACCATTGCCGGATAATCTGGTGTACTCAGACTCCACTTCATATGAACACCTCCCTTGACTTCTATATCCGCCAATTGACTTTTGGAACAACTCAATGTAATAACCGACTGAACAGGCTCAATTGAAATTCCGTCTGCCCCTATAGCTCCCGCCATCACATGTCCTTGTCCCAAAATCAGTCCATTCACGGATGCTACAATTTCCATATCCAGTGGATAAGCATTGGTGATTTTCAAATGAATATTTCCTGAACCATGTATTTCTTCTGAAATCTCGACAGCCAAATCTTTTTCTATGACGATGTTCTTGGCATTGAATCTCAAAGGCGCATCAATGTTGGCATGGAATAAAAAAGGCTCAGGGATAAAATAATCATTGTAAGCATTGACATTGCCGAGAGGATTCAATTTCATTTTTCCTTTGAAACTGACCCCACCTCCTAGGTAGCTCGCAGCTTGAACAATATTTGAATTTTGACTATTCCATGTTTGCGACCAGCTCGTTGGATAAATCGTTCCTACCGCATCCATCTGTGCACGCGTGATATAATTCCATTGATTCATTTGTGGATGCGACAAATTACAAACTTGATTCTGACTTGAACGCATTTGAACTTGCTCCAGGTTAACTGCCCAATCAGTGCCCATTCTATTTTCGATTCCCCAAACAAGAGACATCTCCTCCAAGTGAAATTCACCACTTGGCCATCCCGAGCCCAAATTCATTTGTTCATCCCAACTCCAATCCTGTTGTCCCAAATACCCAATTGCTTTCTCAATTTTCACGTCATTAAAATTGAGATCTACTGTAACCAGATCATTCATTTGCACATCAGCACCCATACCTGCATCTGCAGATCGAATAATCACTTGGTTGGTCCAGTCATTGGTCAAGTTTCCATTGGGTCCACTCAAATCCAAAATATATTTGGATATATCAAAATCTCCTTCCACCTCAACTGGGCCAGGAGGTAAAACAACATCGATCAAAAGAGGTTCGCCTTGCTTAGATGCTCGCAGCACTTCAAATTTCAATTGAACGTCTCCATCCACTTCACTTTTGATGTGATAATGAATATTCCCTTGTCCAATAAAAATCTTTTTCAGTTCCATTCCATCTGGAATCCAACTCGACTGACTTTGGGTTTGGTTGAGAAGTGTAATTCCCGCCGGCACATTAACCTGAAAGGGAAGCGCGTAATCTAAAGAGATGGTGGTATCAGGAATCATTAACAATGTATCCAATGACATGACAACAGCAGTATCCCAATTGATCTTGTACCATCCTGCTTCATTGACGCGCAAGTTTTTGGCAGGAATCCAATCTGATACCAAAAGAGAATCTTCAAATACAGGCAACTCCCATTTTGTATTCCAAAATGTATCCTCTCTTTTGCATCCGAAAGATGCAATCAAGATAACTACCGTCAATATGACACTATACTTTTTCATTCAATTGTTGGGTGAACCAAAAAGGCTTGACATTTTTTAAAAGGATAAACACTTGAATCAAAAGCAAAGGAACCACTGCACCATGAAAATATTGGGGTAAAATCCCGAAACCTAAAAAGGACAACATCGTCAGCGAGAGTTGAATCCATGAAATTTTACGTTGTAATCCCGAACAACGGCGTGGGGCATACCACAACAAATACAACCATATGGGATTGGCCCAAAGCAAATTCCAATTGGCATGCGTGGTGTCGTGATCTGTAAAGAACCATAGGAAAATCAAAAACAATCCCAGAACACCAAATATGGCTATCATTACAGTCTCCATCCAAGATCTAAGCTTTCCTTGCTTCGTAAAATAAAACCCAACAACCAAAACCAAAACAAACAGCATCCAGTTAACCAACACTGGGAAATTGAATTGGGGTAAAACCAAATCCTGATCTACGGGAATCATTTCTATGGAACGAGTAACCAAAGGTGTCTGACCATAATGGGTATGCGCCAACAAATTTTCCAAAGAATCCGGAAGAAATGCCAAGTTCTCCATTTGCATGGCATCATCACAAGGAGCACCCAATGCCAAATCAATTCCCCAATCTCCCCATGGCATATAATTCAAATAGGTTTGAATGGCTTGACGGAAGGATGATGAAGGCTCTGCTCTATGGATCGTAATAGGCTGCGAAGATGCTTTTTTTATTATCTCCCAAACGCGAACTGAGCAATTGTCTTTAAAAAAATGGTATCGGAATGTTGCGTTCTTCTCTTCCGAGTTTTCAAACAATAGATTTTCTAATCGAATTAAATCTTGATCCGACATTAAAAGATATTGCTCGCGAATGCCGCGACCATCAAAAAGATATTGTTGTTGAAACTCATAAAAAGGTGCGACACTCAAATAATAATCCAATCGCCCTTTCGCAAACTTGACATAAAAATCATCTGTAAATTGAAAGGTGCCGTAATTGAAAACCAAGTCAACCGCACGATTGTCGATGGTGTCTTGCACACGCAATGCAGAATGTCCAAATACACTATATAACTCGTGACCTGGTGTACAAGTCAAAACAGAAATTCTGGGTACAGAAGCCTTCACCGAAGTGATTGCCAAACACAGAATGATTAATGCCAATATCTTTTTCATTTTATTTTTCCCAAGTTCCTTCAAACACATGGTCCGCGCCACCTTTCAAATATACATTCTCAAATTGAAATGGTCCTCTTCTATCCGCACCAACTTCCAATTCACCACCTTTGGTTTGTAAAGTAACAGCACCACTTTTTTTCAATGTTTCTAATATGTACAGCCCCACCGCTGTTACTCCAGTTCCGCACGAAAGCGTTTCGTCTTCTACCCCACGCTCATAAGTTCTAACGCTGATCACATTGTTCATCTGCTCGATGAAGTTGACATTGGTACCCTTGATATCCTTGAAATCTTCGTGGTAACGAATGCGACTCCCTTCGTCGATGATTTGAATTTGATTCAAACCATGAACTGGAACAACGACATGCGGACTTCCTGTATTTAGAAAGCACCCATTTTCCCATGGCTGTGCTCCTGAGACATCGGACATTCTCACCCGGACTTTATCATCCTCTAATATCGCTGAATGCTCCCCATCGATGGCCAAAAAACGAAACTCGTTTCTTGAAACAAAATGATCATTAAAAAAACGAACAGCCACTCGAGAACCATTACCGCAGAAACTTTGAGAGCCATCCGGATTGAAAAACACCATCTCAAAATCAAAGTTTTCAGCAAGGCGCACGATAATCAAACCATCACTGCCCACTCCCCATTTTCTTGAGCAAATCCGCTGAACTTCTGATGCAGACCATTGATCTTTCCACTCCCGTCCATCGAGCACGACAAAGTCATTTCCTGTACCTTGATATTTATAGAACTTGCCTTTCACAAAACAAAAGTAAGACAATCTCATTTGACGTGAAATAGGCCACTGTTTCGTGTTAAATTCGCAACATGAACATTGGAAGTATTCGATCCAAAGCATTAAGTGCTGAAAAACTCATGCGCGGCTATGAGCTCATGTGCCAAGCCCGTCAACTCTCAGATATATACGAGACCAACGCAAAGGTCACTTCAAAATACGTACACGCAACCTCACGCGGGCATGAAGCCTGTCAATTGGCTTTGGGACTTCAACTAAAGCCCATCGATTTTGTCAGTGCATATTACCGTGATGACAGTTTGCTTTTGGCGATGGGGATTACGCCTTATTCGCTCATGATGCAGTTGATGGCCAAGAAAGACGATCCATTTACAGGTGGTCGTTCTTACTACTCTCACCCCGCATTGAATGATCCAGACAAACCCAAAATTCCGCATCAAAGTTCTGCCACAGGTATGCAGGCCATTCCTACTACAGGTGTTGCAATGGGATTGTGGTACAAAGAGCAAGTTGGCTTACATGACAAAAGCGAAATCGAAAACAATCCCTTGGTTGTATGTTCACTTGGTGACGCGTCAATGACAGAGGGTGAAGTTTCTGAAGCGCTTCACATGGCATCATTGAAGCAATTGCCGATTTTATATTTTGTTCAAGACAATGAGTGGGATATCAGCGCTCACTCTTCAGAGATTAGATTTGGTGATGCCACTACATTGGCCAAGGCTTATCCAGGTATTCAAGTTAAAAGCATTGATGGTACTGACTTCGTTAATTGCTTTGATGTCATCGCGGACATCTTATCGGACATCAGAAAAAACAGAAGGCCTTGGTTGTTACATTGCAAAGTTCCATTGCTCGGTCACCACACCAGTGGCGTTCGCAGAGAATGGTACCGTGATGATTTGGAAGAGGCGCAAAAAAGAGACCCGCTTCCTAAATTTCAAAAGCAACTAAGTAAATTGGGCTTTGCACAGGAAGCCATTGATGACATTTGGAATCAAGCAGCCACGTATATCCAAAGCGAATATGATCGTGCATTGTTGGCAGAAGATCCTTCTCCTGAGCAATTGACCGAACACATTTTTGCCCCGACACCCATCACAGAGGAAAAGGGACAACGCGAACCTGCAGGCAAAGAAGCTACCGTGATGGTGGACAGTGCATTGTTTGCTGTTCAAGAAATTCTACAAAAACATCCGGAGGCTCTTTTGTACGGCCAAGATGTTGGTAAGCGTTTGGGTGGTGTGTTCAGAGAGGCTGCAACTCTTGCAGAAAAATTTGGAGACAATCGCGTTTTCAACACACCTATTCAAGAAGCATTCATAATAGGCAGCACCGTTGGAATGAGCGCTGTTGGATTGAAACCTCTTGTTGAAGTTCAATTCGCGGATTACATATGGCCAGGATTGAATCAATTGTTTACCGAAGTATCGCGAAGCTATTATTTGTCCAATGGAAAATGGCCCGTAAGCTGTGTCATTCGTGTGCCCATTGGCGCTTATGGCAGCGGCGGTCCATATCACAGCAGTAGTGTGGAAAGTGTGTTGCTGCAAATTAGAGGAATCAAAGTCGTCTATCCTTCAACAGGTGCTGATTTAAAAGGTTTGATGAAATCAGCCTTTTATGATCCCAATCCTGTTGTTATCTTAGAACACAAAGGATTGTACTGGAGCAAAGTGAAGGGAACCGAAGAAGCGCGCACTATAGAGCCCGATTCGGATTATGTGATTCCAATTGGTAAGGCCAGAATCGTACAAAGTTCTAGTAACGCCAATAGCGTAACGATTGTCACCTACGGAATGGGAGTTTATTGGGCGAAGGCTGCGGCCAAAGGCATGGAAGACCAGGTGGAGATCATCGATCTTCGATCACTGAACCCCATTGACTATCCCACCATTAAGGCCTCCGTTGACAAAACGGGCAAATGCCTTTTGGTTACAGAAGAACCAACAGAAAATGGTTTCATGCAAGCCATTGGCGGTTGGATTGCCGAGCATTGTTTCACCCAATTGGATGCACCCATTAAAACAGTTGGAAGTGTCTGCACACCAGCTATCCCATTGAATTCAATTTTGGAACAAGCCTATTTGCCCAACCCTGAAAAAGTGAAAGAAGCAATCACATCCCTTTTGAATTTTTAATGGCCTTCATTAAAAAATATGGATTTTGGATTTTCCTAATTGCCCTCGCAGGCTATTGGGGCTATCGCAAATGGCCACATGAAATTTCCATTTCCGAAATTCAAATTGAAAAAGAAGGGAAATTAATTCCCGTTACCTTGAGAGGAGACAGCGCGTTGGTGGTTCATTATTTCGCCTCTTGGTGCGGACCATGCATGAAAGAACTTCCAGAGTGGGTTGATCATCTAAAAGAATTGAGAGCCGAAGGATTTCAGGTAGTTTGCATCACCGATGATTCGCCTTCCATTGTTAATCGAATAAAAGACAATTACAATCTCCCCATTGAGCGCACGGAATCTTTGAATGACTTAAATGTGTTTAGCATCCCCATGACATATATTTACAATGCCAAGGGAATTCAAGTAAAACGAATTGAAGGTCCTTTGGATTGGAGCAATCCTGAATTAATTGTTGAATTGAAAAAACTAAAATAGTTATGAGTGAAAGTATCGTCAAGTTCATTATTGACAAAACAGAAGCAGAAGCTAGTGTTCCCAAAGAAGGAAAATCTTTGTTAGAAGTTGGTATTGATTTGGGATTAGATCCCCCTTATTCTTGCCAAGGTGGAATTTGTACTTCATGCAGAGCCAAGGTTCTAGAAGGCCAAGTTCACATGACCGTTAATCACGCATTAACCCCGCGAGAAGTAGAGAAAGGTTATATATTGACATGTCAAGCGCATCCCGTATCAGATAAAGTTACCATTACTTGGGACGAGTAAGCAACATTATTGCTTTATTCTGCGTTGAAGATTATATTTGAACATTATATGTCGAAATCAATACTCTTATTTGGATTAGCAGGTATATCCGTTTTGTTTGCCTGCAAACACGCGGTGCCTTATCCTGAAATATCCAACAACCCCATTGTATCATTGAATTGCTCAAGTGACACGGTTTATTTTCAAAATGAAATTTTACCAATACTTGCCAGCAATTGCGCAATGTCCGGCTGTCATGATTCACAATCTGCGCAAGATGGAATTGTATTAACGGACTACGTATCCATCATGAATTCTGATGTGATTGAACGTGGAAAGCCGAATAAAAGCGAATTGGTAGAAGTGTTGACGGAATCAGGTGAAGACTTAATGCCGCCATCGCCCTATAATGCTTTGAGTTCTGACATGATTTCAAAAATTGAAAAATGGATCAGCCAAGGTGCCATAAACAACCAATGTATGGAATGTGATAGTACCCTATCATCTTTTTCAATGGGCGTTTGGCCGATAGTCAGAGACAATTGTCAAGGTTGTCACAGTTCATCAACTACCCAAAATGGCAATCATGTATTTAATAATTACCAAGACATTGTAAATGACTCCAGCGCATTTTGGAATAGCATATTGGGCAATAATGGTTATTCATTAATGCCAAAAAATTCGTCAGGTTTAGATGATTGCAAAATCAAGGTCATAAGAAACTGGTTCGAAGCAGGCGCCCCAAATAATTAATCGTATGAAAAAGTTAATTTATTCACTTGGTATTATATGTGTCATCTTGACCGCCTCTTGCTACTATGATGTAGAATCCGTTTTGTATGGTACAACACCATGTGACAATACTGTAATCTCCTATAATGGAAGAATCAAATCTATACTGGATAACAATTGCTCTTCTTGTCATGCAGGTGCCAGTCCGTCTGCTGGCATTGCCGTAGATAATTATTTGAATGCAAAAGACGCAGATATCAGCGGGCTTTTGAATTGCACCATTGCCCAAGAATCTGGATGCAGCCCAATGCCCAAAGGAGGCAATAAACTTTCGCAATGCGATATTGATGCTTGCTCACAATGGGCTTCTGCTGGATATCCTGAGAATTAAAACACTTCATATTTCGGTAACAATTACCTAACGGTTGTATATTGTACATTGAAATATGAAACGATTTTCCAAATTATTATTCTTCCTCATATTTATCGGGCTTGCATTTTCGTCGAAAGCCCAGGTAAACCATTGGGAAACCATTGTCTTTGATTCTTCTCAATGGAACTACGTCATTCCGACCACTTCGACAGATAGCCTGTGGTATTTGCCGAGCTATGACGATTCCAACTGGAGTGCAGCAGCCGGTGGATTTGGCACAGGGGACGCAGATGACAATACGGTTTTACCAGGTGGCACCACTGCTATTTTTCAACGAATCCACTTTCAAGTTTCCTCGATATCCGATATTCAAAAACTGATATTGGCTGCAGATTTCGATGACGGTTTTGTTGCATATTTAAACGGAACGGAAATAGCACGATTTGGATTCTCTGCTGGTATTTATCCCCAATACAATGATTTTGCAGAAGGACAGCACGAAGCACAATTGTATCAAGGCCTTAATCCAGAAACCTTTATCCTAACTTTCAATACGGTTCAATCCCTTCTGGTTTCGGGTGACAATGTATTGTCGGTGCAAACGCACAATGTAAATGCCACTTCCACCGACCTTACTGCCCGGTATTTCTTGCTTGCGGGAATCAATCAAGTGGATTCCATTTACTCCCCAATCCCCAGTTGGTTTGCGCCACCCTTCGAATTCTACGAATCCAATTTACCCATTGTTGTTATCAACACCTATGGCGTTACTATTCCGGACGAACCCAAAATTGATGCCTACATGGGGATTATTCATCACGACGATGGCACCATGAACACCATTAACGATGAGTTCGATGAATTCGATGGATTGATTTCTATTGAACGAAGAGGCTCTTCTTCCAATGGATTTCCTGCTAAATCTTATGGATTAGAAACGCGTGGCCCCGACAGCGTCAATTACAATGTTTCCGTATTCAATTGGCCCATTGATAACGATTGGATTCTTTATGCACCCTATACAGACAAGAGTTTAATTCGAAATGTTCTTACCTATGATTTGGGTGATGATATGGGAAGGTGGGCACCACGCACCCAAATGTGTGAAGTCGTATTGAATGGTGATTATATAGGAGTCTATGTTTTCATGGAAAGAATCAAAGTAAATCCTGGACGCGTAAACATTGATCCACTCCTACCTGCTGATACTTTAGATAATGAAATCACAGGAGGATATGTTTTAAAAGTAGATAAGACAACAGCCGGAGGTGTGGTTGCATGGGACTCCCCTTTCCTTGCTGCAGCACCAAGTACTTCTGTAGTGCCCATTCAATTGCATGATCCTGAAATTACAGAACTTCATCCCGCTCAACTCGATTACATTCAACAACATTTCACAGCATGGGAGACGAGCCTTGCTGGTCCCAATTTTGCCGATCCCGATTCAGGCTACGCACCTTATATCGATATTGAATCATTCATAGATTTCTACCTCATGAATGAAATCACCCGAAACGTTGATGGCTACCGCATTTCTTCTTTTTTATACAAAGAGCGATATAGCGAAGGAGGAAAAATCTTAGCGGGGCCCTTGTGGGATTTTAATATCGCATTGGGCAATGCCAACTATTGTTACGGACAATACACCGATGGTTGGGCCAGTGATTTCAACGAATATTGCCCTGGTGGACTTAATGTTCCCTTTTGGTGGAATCGACTTTTGGAAGATTCCGCCTATCAACAAAAAGTAAGATGTCGTTGGGAATATTTGAGAAGCAATTCCTTTAGCAATGAATCCTTGATAGCGAAGATTGATACTTTGTACAACCAATTGACCGTGCCTGCTGAAAGACACTTCACGCGTTGGCCCATTCTCAGCACATATGTTTGGCCCAACTTTTTTATTGGTGATACTTATCTCGAGGAAATGGACTATTTGAAAACGTGGTTGATTGATCGTGTAACATGGATGGATGCGAACATGTGGGGTGATTCTTGTCAGATTGATTTATCCGTTCCACTTGAGAACCTTGATGCGTCTTTATCCATCTATCCCAACCCTGCACAGGATCAGATTTTCATCAACTTAAAATCGTCAAGCCATGGCCTATCCTCTATCGTTGTGTTTGATATGATTGGTCAACAAGTGCTGTCGATGACTGAAGCCCCTAGAAATCAAATTCAACTGAATATCGCATCACTCCCATCAGGAATTTACTTGCTGAAAGTGACAGATGCACAATCAAAAATTAGACAAACAAAATTCATAATAGAACGATGAAAACGACAACCGCACTTTCTTTCCTTGCCTTATCATTGGTATTTGCTTCTTGCGAAAAAATGGCTGGCCCAGGTGGCTCATCTGCTATCAGAGGCTATGTTGAGGGTAGCAATACCACCTCTGGAAAAAATGA
>JBDLUK010000052.1:0-4664 GCA_039805365.1 Bacteroidota bacterium
ACCACTTTGGCTTTTAGTGTTGAACCACATACTCTCTTGAGACAACAAATGGAATGGATCAACGGATTAAGAAACAACATTGAAAACTTTACGATTCGCAACATCGTCAACAAAAAAAATCAATTAGAAGTAAATAGCATTCCCATCAAGCACATCGCCCAAGGAAGAATCAAAATCGCCAAGCAGTCATTGGATCCCATCGTTCAACATATTTCAAGTCATGCCAATCATCGCATTTCAGTCAAAAGGCAAATGCTCGATTTGATGGATAAAACCATTGAATCCAAAGATCCCAAAGTTTGGATTCAGAGAGGTTACGCAAGAATTTCGTCCAATGGAAAGTTTGTAAGTTCGATTGAGCAAATAGATCAAACCCAAGATTTAACCATTGAAATGAAAGACGGAAAAATCACCACAACCATTAAAGCCATAGAACCACATGGAAAATCAAAATAACTCTTTACCCAACACTTATGAAGCGGCATATGAAGAGTTGCTTCAAATAGCAAAAGCAATTGAAAGTGATGAAATATCCATTGATCAACTTTCTACACAAGTTGCAAGAGCAGCTTTATTGGTCAACTTTTGCCAAGAGAAATTGCGCCAAGCCGAAAAAGATGTGGCTCGTGTGATTGAGCAAATGAAGCCCAATCAGAGCGCATGACATTTGTTTTCTTCTTTATCGCATTGATTTATTCGTCTGCTGGATTTGGTGGAGGAAGCATGTATTTGGCGGTATTGAATTCTTACTATCCCACAGCTGGTATCGCAAATAAAATCAATGGATTGCTTTGTAATTCAGTGGTGACGTTTCAAGGATCTTTTCAATGGACATCAACGTACAAGGAAGCTGTAATAAGTGGTTGGCCCATGTTATTGAGCGCCGCATTATCTTGTTCAGCATCGGCATATTATTTTAGAAATGAGGGCTTTGTGCAATGGGCAATGAGCCTAGCCTTGATTGCTGCTGGTTTCATTATGTTGTTTCAAGAACGAATTCAAAAAAAACAGGTTGTTATACATCCTTTCAATCTTACAATTCTTTCTGCTGTTGTCGGCGTACTTGCCGGAATGACTGGGATTGGCGGTGGCATATACCTCTCCCCTATTCTGCACTTAACCAAATGGAGGGATTCGAAATCCATTGCCACATTGTGTTCCATTTTAATTCTAACCAATTCAATCATAAGCTTGACGATTATCTTCTTCTTCTCCAATCAAGATGCTTTCAACTTCGATTGGACTTTGCCGCTAGCGAGTGTGCTTGGTGGAATTGTGGGAAGTATTACTGGAATCAAAATACTAACGCCACATCAGATCAAATGGATAACCGCAATCATTTTGATTGCAGTTGGCGGACAATTTATTTGGAATGCGATTGTATAAAATCACAAATTCGCTTGGATGAACTTCCATCGATTTTGAAAGCATATTGCTGAATAAAACCATCGAACACATCGTCTTCTTTTCTTTCTCCTTCATTGATAATTCGATTCAAACCAGCTGAAAGGTCTGATACATCTTTTACCCCCCAAGCCAAATCTTGTTTGATCAAGCCCAACAAATCAAGATTCAATGGATCCCAAATCACGATAGGCTTCTTGAAATAAACGGCCTCTGTTCCGACTGTTGAAAATGCCGTAATCACAACATCTGACGCCGCAATGAGCGCATACAAATCAGTATCATGCTGAATTTTAAAATTGCTGCACCCCACTTCATTTGCGATATCCAAGTAAAAACCATCTTGATTTTTTTCGGCGGGATGTAATTTCAATACACCCAAAGCTTGAGGCAATGTCAGGAGTGATTCAAAGAAATCCTGCGCTATTCGCTTTCGCATTTGAGCATCTTGCTGAGGTTGCGTAGCAAACAAAATGATGGGCACATTGGATTGAAAGAAACTTGCTCTCAGTTGTTCTCTCTTTTCAATCAATTGGAAAATAGTATCTGTTCGTTGCTGACCGGAAACGTATATGGAGTCCTTGGGGTAATTGCCTTTTTCAACCAATACATTTTTCCAATGCTCTCCCCAGGTTAAAGTAAAAGTTGGAAAAACATTTCGATACTGATCTTGAGCAGAAAACATGTATGCAGGATGCTGATCATGAATGGAGCCATGTTGAATAGCAAAAGTCGGGACATTACAATCCCGTGCTGCATCGACAACACAACGCGTCAATGGACTATTTTCATCAATCAAGGTAATGCTCGATGGTCTGTTCTTTCGCAAAGCTTTTTTCCAAGCATTGTATTTTAAAACATATATGGGAGATGAGGAAATCTGACTTTTCAAAAATGAAACAATCAATTTTTCTGTTTGTGTGCATTCAGAAAAGGGCAATCCATTGACAATCGCTTTGAGCTTTTTAGAAACTTGCAAAGCTTGCCAAACAGAAATGGGATTGATCAAAGATTTGAAGAAAATGGCTTCTCCCATTGAATTTTCGTTCGGTGAAAAATGAGAAACAAACTTCTTTCCTTTCAAAGGTGGAATATCCGAATCCGTGATGCACATACTCTCGAATGAATCTTGCTGCATCACATTTTCCAAATAGACATTCCCCAATTTCCATTGACCCGAATCCGAACGCCAAATATTTTGCGGAATCGATTTATTGATAATCAAATGCTTGCCTCGTATACCTTTCAAACTGGATGACTTAAAAAAGCATTTAAGGGAATGTTTCATGTAATCCGCAAATGCAGAAGAAACAGAGTCAATGGTCGTTTCATTTTTGCAAATGATTTTTACATGATGGGGCCAGTGTAATTTGGTTAATTCGTGATGACTGGTGTACCAAATTATCTCAGGGTACTCATTCAAATGCTGCTCTAAAAATTGTATTTCATACAACCACTCTCTTACCGTAAAATATCCTTTGTACTTGTAATAATGCCAAAATGATTGCCCATCAATTTGTAAACATTCACAAAAAGGCCTGCCATTGATTTCTTTATCACCTGTTTGATTCCAAATGGAAATCAATTTTGCATTTACATCTTGCTTGATCTCATCCAAAGAAACATGTTGGATATCCTTTGGAAAAACAGAGTTATTCAATTTCCGAGTACCCCAAATGATATCTTCCTTAGCCACATTGGCCAATTCACTCTCTAGCGGCTCCCGGTTCCAAACGTGCAATCTCATCTTCTAAAAACCACTTTGGTAAACTCAACTCTGTAAGAAATCGCAATGCCAACCAACATCCAAAGGGTTACGAGTAACCCCATGGTGAAGGCCGAAATTTGATATTGGATTTTAATCAACTCAAGTGTCATGACTCCAAACATCACAACTGTTGGAACTACCATGACTTTCATCCAGTTCCAATCCATTTTAAAATGCTGGTGCGCATAATAAGCTACACCCCAAGCCAAAATGCACTCAGCAACCAGAACAGATACAATCACTCCGTAAATACCCAAAATAGGAATCAACAAATAATTCAAAACAATGGCAACCAACAGATTCAACAAATTCAAATAAGAGAGCACCTTTGTTTTTTTCTCGTAGAAAAGAATGAAAGAAAAAACAAAGTATTGTGCTCTTGGAATGAATCGAATAAGAATAATGGCCACAAAAGATGCAGCCTCCTTGATCTCTGTTTCAAATGAAAAATCGATGTAAAAAATTATGGGCAGTATGGCCAGTATGAGCAACATCTGGGTTTGAACGATGAGCATATTGCCCAAACTTCTTATCGATTGAATATTCTCTTTCAATCCCAATTTGAGATAACGAAAAACTTCAGGTTGTGTCGCGGATTGAACGCCTTGAATGATCAATTGCAATCCATTGGCGAAGTTCATTGCCGTGATATAAATACCCAAAGTTTTGGGAGACGATTCCAAAAAGTATTTGTCTACAAAGTACAATGCCCAACTCACCAAAGCATATTGAAACAATGGATGCGCAAACTCATACATGGGTCGCATGAAATCGCGGTCATAAGACCACCCACACTTTTTGAAACTGTAAAGCAAAATAACCAAGGTCACGATACTTGAACCGATCAAACTTCCATACAAATATCCGATGAAGGACATGTCCCAATACAACACACCAATCACTTGAAAGGCTGAACGCAACAACGCCAATGATACATTGGCTGAGACAAAGGCGCCAACTTTTTTCTCATTTCGATAAAGCGCTGTCGCCGTCATGTGAATGGCCCTATTGATTCCTATACCAACGGCCAACAATCCATAGTTCCCAAAATCCTGCAAAGCGGTTTGCGAAAAAACCTGACCAATGAAATCTTGAAAAACAAATGCGACAATCAAAACAATCAATCCCCTGAATAAAATGGATATCAAAGTTCCAGATACCATTTTGTTGTACTTCTCCTGATCATCCTCTACGTCGTAATAAAAACGAGTAAGTGCAGCAGACATAGAAAATAAAACCAAAGTGAAAGCCAAAGCGGTTACTTGCTCGGCTATTCCAATTTGAGAAAAGTCAATGGCATTCAATCTACCCTTTCCTTCTATCAATGGCTGAACGAGCAATTGCAAAACCGGTGGCAATGCAGCCAGAGCCGAATACAAGACCGAAAGTTTGAAGTAACCCAACTTATTCACTTGAACGAAAGTAACCTTCAATTGCACTGAAGAAATGAAAACAATCCCAACTTTTCAAAACAGAATAGCTCATAAATGAT
>JBDLUK010000053.1:0-3674 GCA_039805365.1 Bacteroidota bacterium
TTACAACATCCATCTATCCTAATCCAAACAACGGACAATCTGTGAACTTCGCAGTATCTGGCATGGAAGGAGAGATGAATGTACGTATCGCAGATGCAACAGGCCGTATGGTTTATGCTAATCGTTACATGGTAGAAGGTTCATTGAATACCACAATCGACTTTGGTCAGACATTGGCTGGAGGCGTATACATGGTAGAGATGATCCAAAACGGTGAAATGAAAACCATGAGAATGGTAGTGAGCAAGTAATTGCACACGCGACAATAATGAAAAGCCCCGTCAGCAATGACGGGGCTTTTTTATTGATTCAAATAATTAAATTAATGATTGTATCCATTCATACGCCAATTCGGGACATTCCCATTGACCCATGTGTCCTATTCCGTCAACCAGCTGGACCTTAGATAGACTGAATTGCTTGTGCTCTTGCTCAATGTCTATTTGTGTAACAGATGTGTCCATTGAACCAGAAAAGTAATGAAGAGGAATTTGCAAAGATTCAATCAATTTCAAATGACCTTTGCGATTCATCATGGCTCGTTGACATTGTTGAATGGTGGTGGTTTCAATTTGAAACGCGTCTCTCACCAATTCATCGATGACATGATACTTTTTGACTTTAAAAGCTTCCGGAAACAAATTTGAAATCATCGTACGGATGTAAAGATTTTTGTTCTCTACAACCAAGTCAATCGCGCGCAATCGTTGTTCTTTTTTTGAGGGCTCATCTTCGCTCAACTTAGAGTGAAATAGACCTATCCATTGGGGTCTTGCCCCCTGATGAATCAACTCACCCAGGAGGTATCCGCCCATGGAATGACCAATGACTCCATATGGCTCAGTTGTATTAATTTGAACCAAGATTTCTTGGGCAATTTCTTCCATAGAACCAGGGCAAGGTCTTTCGATGAAATCTCCATGTCCGGGAAGAGAAAGGCGAGTAACAGCAAAATCAAGCTGAGATGTAAAGTCCCACATCTTGGGATTCTCAAGAAATCCATGAATCAAGTAAATGCGCATGCTACACGCTTTGTGCGATTACCTCTTCAACTGCGTCCGGCAATTTTGCCTTTAATAAATTTTCGATACCACCTTTTAACGTCGCTGTTGATGAAGGACATCCCGAGCAAGCTCCGCGCATATTCACGTAAACTTTTTTGTTGTCGTATCCAACAAAATCGATGGCTCCACCATCCTGCTCTACAGCAGGTCTAACAAACTCATTCAAGAGATAAATAATTTCCTCATCAAACTCTGAGGCGGGAAGACTGGAAATATTGGCTGAAGGCACGGCAGTAGATACGGCGGTTTCAGGTCGATCTGCTCTGGTCATGAGTTCTGAAGGTACCGTAGACACTGCAATTTCATTGTCCATTAGCCATTCTCTGATGTATTCACGCAGTTGCATGACTATCATATCCCAATCCAAACTTTCATCACGCGTGATGGTCACGTAATTGCTACTTATAAAAACACTTTTTACAAAAGGAAAATGAAATAGTTCCGCAGCGAGCGGTGATGAGCCTTTGGCTTCAGTTGAGTTTTTGTATTCCACTTGCAGGCCTCCACCGATGAGAATTCTATCAGCGACAAATTTCATCGTCATCGGGTTAGGGGTCATTTCTGCATAAACAGAAGTCGGGATTTTCTTGCTTTCCATAATGCAAAGTTAGTGCACGTTTAGGTCAACAACCTTTACCTTTGTATCATGGAAATGACGAAAATTGATTTTCAAAATCAAATCTTAGAAGGAATACCAGAATCGCTTCCTACGGGACCCCGTTGGGACGATCAAGTAAGTCACGCACCAAAGCGAAAAGATATACTCAACGCTGCAGAGAAAAAGTTGGCATTGCGCAATGCTTTGCGTTACTTCTCTCCTCGGTTTCATGCTGAACTTATAGAGGAATTTAAAGAGGAACTGGAAGAGACGGGTAGGATATACATGCATCGTTATCGTCCGAATGGTGATATCAAAGCGAGACCATTGGATTGGTATCCTGCAAAAAGTCAGCAAGCGGCGGCCATCATGTTGATGATTCAAAATAATTTGGATCCTGCCGTTGCCCAACATCCACATGAATTGATTACATACGGAGGCAATGGTGCTGTTTTCCAGAACTGGGCGCAATATCGATTGGTGATGAAGTATTTGTCAGAGATGACGGATGAACAAACCTTGGTCATGTACAGCGGTCATCCGATGGGTTTATTTCCATCTCATGCCGAGGCACCTCGAGTTGTGGTCACCAACGGAATGATGATACCCAATTACAGCAAGCCGGATGATTGGGAAAGGTTCAATGCATTGGGTGTAACGCAATATGGTCAGATGACTGCCGGTTCATACATGTACATTGGACCCCAAGGTATTGTGCATGGTACAACCATCACAGTGATGAATGCTGCAAGGATGTTGCGTAATCAAAGAGGAGATCATCGTGTTTATGATTTACCAGGACAAGGGTTACTATTTGTTACAGCTGGTCTTGGCGGTATGTCAGGAGCCCAACCAAAGGCTTCTAATATTGCAGGTTGTGTATCCATTACGGCTGAGGTAAATCCTAAGGCCGCATATAAGCGTCACGAACAAGGTTGGGTAGATGTTATTGAAACAGATGCCGCTGTTGTTGTAGAGAAGGCCAATAAAGCCAAGTCAAGTGGAGAAGTGGTGAGCTTTGCTTATGTCGGAAATATTGTGGAGGTTTGGGAAGAATTGCTCAAGCAAGATGTCCAAGTTGATTTGGGAAGTGATCAAACTTCTTTGCACAATCCCTGGGCCGGGGGATATTACCCTGCGGGAATTTCTTTTGATGATGCCAACGATATGATGGCAAACAATCCAGAAAAATTTAAAGAGGAAGTTCAGAAAACACTTCGCAGACATGCAGCCGCGATCAACGCGCATGCTGAACGCGGCATGTACTTTTTTGATTACGGCAATGCGTTTCTATTGGAGGCATCAAGAGCAGGTGCAGATGTTTTAGCAACCCCTGGTTCTAAGTTGTTTAATAGAACAATAGACGGTATAGCATTTTCTTATCCTAGTTATGTTCAGGATATATTGGGACCAATGTGTTTCGATTATGGTTTTGGTCCTTTTAGATGGGTGTGTTGTTCAGGAACGGCCGAGGATCTAGAAAAAACCGACCGCATCGCAGAACGAGTATTGACAGAGCTAAAGGCCAATTCGCCAAAAGAGATTCAGCAGCAGATGGCAGACAATATCCGTTGGATTCAGGAAGCTGGAAAGAACAAATTGGTAGTAGGCTCGCAAGCAAGAATTTTATATGCGGATGCACAAGGTAGAATGGCCATTGCACAAGCATTCAATGATGCCATTGCGAATGGTGAAGTTGGGCCAATCGTTTTGGGTCGTGATCACCATGATGTGAGTGGTACAGATTCACCTTACAGAGAGACATCCAATATCTATGATGGATCAAGATTTACAGCAGATATGGCGGTACACAATTTCGTTGGTGATGCCTTCAGAGGTGCTACGTGGGTGAGCTTGCACAATGGTGGTGGAGTTGGATGGGGCGAGGTGATGAATGGCGGATTTGGAATGTTGCTGGACGGTACAAGCCAAGCAAGCATTCGTTTAAAACGTATGTTGCATTGGGATGTGAACAATGGAATAGCGAGAAGAAGCTGGGCACGAAATGAAGA
>JBDLUK010000054.1:0-11937 GCA_039805365.1 Bacteroidota bacterium
TTGTGGACCAACGAGGCAGAAGGAAATATCCAAGGTGATCTTTTGATACAAAATGGAAAAATTGTTCAAGTGGGAAAAGTTACTGCTCCTGCCAATGCGCAAACCATTGATGCCAAAGGCAAACACGTTACTTCAGGAATCATAGATGAGCACAGCCACATTGCACTCTTATCGGTAAACGAACACACCCAAACTTCTAGTGCCGAAGTTGAAGAAGCGCGAGTGGTATGGTCTGAAGATATCGATATTTACAGACAATTGGCTGGTGGTGTTACCGCCGCGCAACTCTTGCACGGAAGCGCCAATGCAATTGGTGGACAAAGCGCGTTGGTGAAATTAAGATGGGGAGTAAGTGGCGATCAAATGCTCATAGAAAACGCGGATGGTTTTATCAAATTTGCCTTGGGAGAAAACGTGAAGCAAAGCAATGCCGGTGATTTTAACAGTATTCGCTTTCCGCAAACACGCATGGGTGTAGAGCAAGTGTATTACGACCACTTCCACCAAGCGCGTGAATATGGATTGGCTTGGAAAGCTTACAATGCTTCATTAAAATCCAAAAACCCGCTACCCAAGCCGCGCAAGGATTTGGAACTGGAAGCCCTCCTTGAAATTTTAGAGAAGAAAAGATTCATCACTTGTCACAGTTATGTGCAAAGCGAAATCAACATGCTCATGCACATGGCGGACAGCATGGGATTCCGAATCAACACATTTACCCACATCTTAGAAGGATATAAAGTGGCAGATAAAATGAAAGCACACGGAGCCGCAGCATCTTCTTTCAGCGACTGGTGGGCATACAAAATGGAGGTTAGAGAGGCCATTCCACACAATGGTGCCATGATGCACAGACAAGGCCTAGTAGTGGCTTTCAACTCAGACGATGCAGAAATGGCTAGACGCCTGAACCAAGAGGCTGCAAAGGCTGTGAAGTATGGCGGTCTAAGCGAAGAAGAAGCTTGGAAATTCGTGACTTTGAATCCAGCAAAAATGCTCCATTTGGACCAAAGAATGGGTTCATTGAAAGTGGGCAAAGATGCGGACATTGTTATTTGGAACAACAACCCATTGAGCGTTTACGCAATGGCTGAAAAGACCTTTGTAGATGGTCGTTGTTACTTTGATCGCGAAGAAGATGGCTTTCTTTTCCAAGAGCAATGGAACGAACGCAAAATCTTGATGGACGAAATGCAAAAGGCCATTGCCAATGGTGATCAACCACAAAAACCCAAAGGCCGTAAGCGCCGCCATTTCCATTGTAACTCTGTAGGAGATTTGTATCACTTTGAAGAACACGATCATGAAAATCATCACTAATATTTTTGCGCTCCTAATTGTCCTAAATTCATTTGGGCAGTATGCGCCTGCACCTCCGCAAAGTCAATCTATCCTGATCTTGAATTGTACAGCACATCTGGGCAATGGTCAAGTGTTGGAAAACGCGGCTGTCGGATTTAAAAATGGCAAAATCGAAATGGTAGCAGATGCCCGAACACTTCGCCTTAGCCCCAATGCTTTTGATGTCACGATTGAAGCAAGTGGGCAACACTTGTATCCCGGATTTATTGCACCTGCTATCAATTTGGGATTGATTGAAATGGAAGCTGTGCGCGCCACAAGCGACTTCTACGAAGTAGGGGAATACAATCCCCACATTCGATCATTGATCGCATACAACACGGATTCCGAAATTGTTCCTACAGTGAGAAGCAATGGGGTTTTACTTACCCAAGTTACACCCAAGGGAGGCGTTATTTCTGGTACAAGTTCCGTTGTTGCCTTGGATGCTTGGAACTGGGAAGATGCAGTAGTTAGAAACGGAGACGGTGTGCACCTCAATTGGCCTTCGGTTTATCATCGTTCCGGTGCAGGTTTAGAGCACAGCAAAAACTACAACATGGAAGTAAATCAACTGCAAAATTTCTTTGACAGATCAAAAGCATACTGCAGTGCACCCCATGAAGAAATAGATCCTAGAATGGAGGCCATGCGCCCTGTGATACAAGGGAAATCTACATTGTATGTCCATGCCAATGATGAGCGCCAAATCACAGAAGCGGTTAAATTCAAAAAGAAAAATAACATTGCCCATCTTACCATTGTCGGAGGATATGATGCCCCTTGGGTTGCACCGCTTTTAAAAGAAGAAAATGTATCTGTGATGATTCCAAGGGTGCACAGTTTACCCAGATTCTCTGGTGATGAAATAGATGCGCCATTCACATTGGCAAAACAACTTTCTGATGCAGGTATTTTATTTTGTTTCCAAAACGCAGGCGACATGGAAGCCATGAATTCTCGCAACCTCCCATTCCTCGCAGGAACGGCCGTAGCTTATGGATTGCCCTATGAAAAAGCTGTACAAGCATTGACTCTGGATGCGGCCAAAATTTTGGGCATCGATAATCAATACGGTAGCATCGAAATGGGAAAAAGTGCCACCTTCTTTTTGTCTCTAGGTGATGCCTTGGATATGCGCACCAATCAACTCACTCGAGCATTCATCGATGGTAGGGACATTACCATTCGCAACAAGCAAGAAGACTTGTATGACAAGTACAAGAAAAAATATGCCGCATCCAAATAAGGATACGTCAACCAAACATTGTTGATTACTCAACCTGAAGCCCGTATTTCGTACGGGCTTCTTCTTTTTCTTTGGTATCTAAAAGCGACCGAAAATGAATGTAATCGTGCCGATGGCAGGGATGGGCAAACGCCTTAGACCTCACACACTCACTACCCCAAAACCTCTAATTCACGTGGCTGGAAAACCAATCGTACAGCGACTTGTAGAAGAAATCGTGAAAGTAAGTGACCAAAAAGTGGAGCACATTGCATTTGTTACCGGGCGATTTGGCGAAGCTGCTGAACGTCACTTGATCGAAGTAGCCGAAGCCCTAGGCGCCAAAGGAAGCATACATTACCAAGACCAAGCATTGGGAACTGCACATGCTGTGCTCTGCGCTGCTGAGCATTTGGAAGGTCCTGTCACCATTGCCTTTGCAGATACTTTGTTCAAAGCCAATTTCAGTTTGGATGAAAACGCTGACGGTATGCTTTGGTGCCAACGCATCGATGACCCACGCCAATTTGGTGTGGTAGTGACCGACGAAGAAGGTACCATCCAAGAGTTTGTCGAAAAACCCCAAACTTTTGTGAGTGATCTCGCCATGATTGGAATTTACTATTTCAAAAACGGCGAATGGCTCAGAAGAGAATTGCAATACTTGATTGACAACAACATCACCAATGGCGGTGAATATCAATTACCCGATGCATTGCGCAACATGATGAAGCAAGGTGCCAAATTCACTCCCGGTACGGTGAACGATTGGATGGATTGCGGAAACAAAACTGCGGTGGTTGAGACCAATCAAAAAATATTGGGCTACGAGCCACAATACGCATCTTCTTTGAGTATTGGAGAAAATTCACAAGTCATTCCTCCCTGCTTTATCGCTGATGACGTTGTCCTAAAAAACGCGATTGTCGGTCCTTATGTATCGCTTGAAAAAGGTGTGAAAATCATCAACAGCAAAATTGAAAATGCAATTGTCAACGCGCATACCGTCATCGCTGAATCTGAAATAGAAAATGCCATGATCGGCGCTCACTGCCACATCCGTCACTACAAAGGAGATATCAACTTGGGAGATTATTCAACCGTAGGAAACATTGAATAAATATTTTTTTATACTCGCGATTTCTTTCCTTTTTTGGGGTTGTTCCCAAAAACAAAATGTTGTTGCCCTTAGTCGCGAGCAATCAAAAGCAGCGAATGATTTATTCTTCAAAGGCCTGAGCGAAAAAAACGCTGGAAATTGGGAAAATAGCATCAACTCGTTTTCACAATATCTCAACATTCAGCCGCAAGCCCCAGCAGTGCACTATGAGATGTCACGTATCTACCGTGAGCAATTGGCACAACCCCTTTCGGCAATAGAACATGCTGAAAAGGCCCATCAAATGGATGCCACCAACAAGTGGTATGCGTTGGAGTATGCGCGTGCATTGATTGCCATTGACAATGGGAAAGCAGCCCTAAAGATGTATGAAGCTACATCCCACCTCGATAAGCAATGGACCTTACCCCTTTTCGAATGGGCCGATGTATGTTCTTATATGGGCGATTCACAAAAGGCAATTGACGTATGGAATCAATTGGAAAAAATAACTGGTGTAGATCCATACATCACTTCAAAAAAACAATACCACTATGTTGAGTTGGATAAACCACTTGATGCAGGATTGGAATTGGAAAAATTAGCTGCAGCCTACCCAGGTGAAAAACGCTGGGTGATTCAAGCCGCTGAGTTTTATACCAACATCAATCAACCCAAAAAAGCACAAGAGGTATTGGAGAAATATCCCATTGAAAATAGCGGGATTTCTTACTACTTGCAATACAAGTCCAATATCAAATCCAAAAACGGCGGATCAATTGACGATCTCAAACTTTTGGAAAAGGCATGTCAATATTCGGATGTAAGTATCGATCAGCGCGTTGTTGCACTAGCGCCATTGGTTTACCAAAAATTCCCTACCGATTGGCAATTGATTATTGAGAAATGTTTATTGTCGACCATTAGATTGTTTCCCAATGAAGCTAAAGCACACTCCATTGCCGGTGACTTTTACAACTACACCAACAACCTGCCTGCTGCTATTAACGCCTTCAACAGAACGCTTGAAATCAATCCATCCGAATCTGCGGTTTGGAAAGCGCTTTTGGAGATTTATGAATACCAATCGAAAGAAGATCCTTCGGACTATTTGAAACGTGCGCAAGAAGCTGCTCTCCAATTTCCTTTCATGCCGGAATTCAAAGCGCATGAAGTAGTTGCTCTCTCCAGGATGGGCGAATACACTGCTGTTATCCAAGAAGCCAATGAAGGATTGGAAATTGTAACGGATCAAGTGGATGCTGAAGCTTCACTTTACATCAACAAAATTCAGGCGCTTTATATTACGGGACAAAAAGAAACTGCCATCCAATTGACCAAAAGCGTCATGCAACTTCCTCAACTTCAAAATCCCTTGATCATGTTTCACTTGGCTTGGTTGAACGAATTTTTTGATGGCAATTCAACTGCTATTCGCGATCGATTTTACAACGCGATGACCGCGCAAAAAGAAGGTTCCGAAACAACTGCGCAATTGATCGCAATCAAAAAAAACGAAGGCATTACAGCAGATAGCTTTCAATACCACAGTTGGCAAGATTGCCTCAACGCGTTTTATTATTTTAAAAAATCCAACAACAAAAAGGCTGCATGCGATGCTTTGCAAAAAGCTGAGGAATTTATGCCTTACAACCCTTGGATTGCCACCCTCTTTATATGCCCATGAAATTTCCAGTCTTCTTCATATTACTATTCTTGGTTGGCCTAAGCAGCTGCAAATCCGAACAAGCCATTATTCGGACTTCGGAAAAGGTGCGCCCACGTTCTGCCATATTTGTACTCAAGCAAAACGAGAAGAAGTGGATGCCTTATCACCAAGCAGGAATGAAAGTAGAAGGTGGCTTTACTTCCCCCGATGAAGAGATTGACTTTAAAGCCAATGTGAGAATGTCCAAAGACAGTGCCGTTTGGATGTCGCTTTCTCCAGCATTGGGAATAGAAATTGCACGAACATTGATTCTAAAAGATTCGATCAAAGTGCTCTCAAAAATTCCTGACAACAAATTTGCTTTTATCACTGGTATTGAAGACTTGGAAAAATTTGTACACTTTGATTTGGACTTGGAAGACCTGCAAAACCTCATATTTGGTCAGCCTATTGGGATTGATCGTATCGGTGGAAAATTTAAAAGCGACGTCGACTCGGCGCACTATGTCATTCAAACACGATACAAGAGACGCATCAAAAAATCTCTGGAACTCATACAAAACAACACCGACAGTATTCCCAATGGAGTTGATGACCACGAACGAATCAAAGCCAGAGAAAAAAGAATGCAGCAGCGCATGGAAGAGGATGGATTGATTCTCTCCAAATATTGGTTTGATGCCGAGAGCTTTCTTCTCAAAAAAACCCAATTCAACGATGCCTTCAACGGCCGTTTGGTCGAGATTGAAAACCTGCAATGGAATACAGAAAATCCAGAACAACAATATCCCAGCTTGATTGTAGTTCATGTCAATGACAACGGAAAACAATTTTCATTTACTTGGGAAGTCAACCGTTGTGTAACCGATAGAACTTTTGAATTTCAATTTGAAATTCCTGAAGGATATCCAATCAAGAAGTCGCTATGAGAAAATGGATAACTTGGGTATTGGCCATAACGGCAATTTTCTCTGGGATGTTTCTCAGTCAATGGGTACTTGCGCAAAATAAAAAGGAGGCACTTCGTTCTCAGCGTGATGAACTTTCCGCCAAGATCAAGGAGACCAAGGCCATGATTGCAGACTCTGAGAAAAAACAAAAACTCACTGCGGGACAAATCGCCATTTTGAATGAGCAAATTCGCTACCGCCAAAACATGATTGAAAATATCAATGGCGAATTGGGACAATTGGACCAGAACATCCAAACCGAGCAAAGCCAAATTCAACTACTCGAATTTCAACTTCAATCATTGAAAGATGAGTACGCCAAGATGGTTTATCAGGCGTACAAAAACAGATCGTCGTACAACTCCATCGTTTTCATTCTATCCGCTGATGATTTTTACCAAGCCTACAAGCGCTACAAGATCATGCAAGCATTATCGGATGGGCGTCGCAAGCAAGTTGAAATCATCAAGGAAACCGAGGCCAATTTACACAGCAGCATTGCCGATTTAAAGATTAGCAGAACGCAAGTGGCCTCTTTGAAAAATGAGCAAGAGCAAGTCAAGGCAGAAATCGATCAAGACAAACTCGCGCAACAAGAAAAATTGACCAAACTAAAAAAAGAAGAATCCAAACTTCGCGCACAGCAGAAAAAACAAGAAACAGATCGAAAAAAATTAATCTCTAAAATTCAGGACATCATCAACAAAGAGTTGGCTGAAGAAAGAAAGAGAGAGGAACAAGAGCGCATCAAAGCCTTGGCTGCCCTGGAAAAAGCCAAGCCCGATAAAGTAACTACAACTCCCTCACCCAAAACAGGTGATTCGCCCAAAGTTGCGGCCTCATCCAAAACAGAAGCCAAAACCACCAAAATAGAATTGGCTCCTGAGGTGGTTTCATTAAATGCCAATTTTGAAAACAACAAAGGCAATTTACCCTGGCCTGTAAGCCACGGGGCCATCACTTCACATTTTGGAAAACATGCGCATCCCAGTTTAGACGACATCACCCTAAACAACAATGGCGTGGATTTTACCACCAAGCAAGGCGAAACCGTTCTCAGTGTATTTGGAGGAAAAGTAACTTCTGTATTCAGCATACCTGGCGCGGGCTACAACATCATTGTAACACACGGAACCTACAAAACGGTATACTCAGGATTGGCGCAAGTCAATGTGAAAGTGGGCGAAAAAATAACAGCAAAACACAACTTGGGTACTGTCGGAATGATTGATGACGAAGCTGTACTTCATTTTGAATTGTGGGCCGTAAGCAGCACCAAAGGAACTGCTCAGAATCCTGAATCATGGATGCGCAAGCGATAGGCTAGCATTGCCTTGTAATCCTCCTGTGTGTACAATTAATAGACTCGCTTTCTTTAATTCGTCCGATGCTCCATTGGACAAACTGTGCATCATCTTGGCCGTGTACACCCTGTCCCATTTCCTGCCTTGCTCCATTTCACTTTGTATCCAATGCACCAACTCATCCTTGATCTTTCCATATCCACCCCAGCGTTGGTCGCTATAAATCACAAGGCGATCTAGGTATTCATCTTGAATATCTCGCTCCTGAATCACCCACCGCAATTGACCTCTAACCATTTCCTTCAATTCACTGTGATCCGCTTTTAATGCAAAAAAGACATGCACCTTATGATTCGAATTTGTTTTTAAAAGCAATCCCGCCGCAGTGGTTCCCGTGCCGCCGGCGACAGCAAAATCAGTGAAGTGGGTCAAGTCATCCGAACTCAACATTTCCATACAACCCATCAATCCCAAATAATTGGCCCCTCCCTCTGGGATGTAATAAGCATTGGGATAATGATCGTGAAGCCACACTTTAAAATCTTCCGACCCGCGCAAATCATACAATTCCGTATCCACCGCGCGCAGCGACATACCATTGCGCATCATTTGCTGCATGCTGGCTGTGGGATTTTCCATTTGCCAACTTCCTCTTACCACGCCATGACATTTAAAGCCTTCTAACGGACCACATTCCGATGTCGCCAGCAAGTGATTGCTCCACGGACCGCCCAAGGTGACCAACTCGGTAAAGCCCTTCTGTCGGGCGTCGAGCAAATTATAATACAACTTGAACCACTTGTTCCCCGACTTCCACTCTGTGTCAGAAATCCATCGCTTGCATTGCCATGAAAAACCAACATTCGTCAAGTTTTCATATTTTGTTTGAACCTCTAACATTTCTATGTATTGTTTAACCCCAACTCGTTACACTTTTGTATAATGTCCATCAACCAAAATATACCCCGAGAGGAAGGCGACTTCTACTATACGGAAGAAGGATATATCGTCTTTACTGAACAATACCACCTCAAGCGTGGCCGCTGTTGCCAAAGTGGCTGCAAGCACTGCCCCTATGGTTTTGATAAGAAAACCGGGAAGATCAAAAAGTAGTCTCACCTGACTCATCCAATATTTCCAAAAGTGTTCTGAAAGCGGCCGTGTGCTCTCCAAACTTGTCTTGGTGATCCTTTTGTAAGCCCGGCGCAGACTTCTCTTGGTACTCATCCAAATGGGCCTGCGTTAAACAAACGTACTGTATCGCATACGTTACCCCGCCTTCTTCAAAAGCATGCACACGACAAATACGGTGACTCAAGAAGTAACCTGTTTGCATCACCTCTGGAATATGCACCTCCTGCATCCATGCCAACCACTCCTCGTGCTTGTGCGCATCCACACTAACCGTAACGTTGTAAATCACTTTATTCATTCTTCAAAAATGAGAAGACTTTATTTCATTTCAAAGGTTTATATTTGTGACACAAAAAAAGAATATGCCCGGATTATTACACCTTCATTCCTTCTTGCGCTATGCCGCAGTAATCTTGATGATTTGGACCATCATCCACGCTTTCATGAACATGAAAAAATCTGATGCTGTTGCCAGCAAGTGGTCCATGATCAGTATGATCGTTTTGCATTCGCAATTCTTAATTGGCTTGATTCTATGGATCAGCAAATTCATGTCAACGCCCGCTGGAGAAATCATGAAAGTGAAAGACAACCGATACTTCATCATGGAACACTCATTGATGATGTTGATTGGTATCGTTTTGGTGAGCATTGGTCACATCAAAGGAAAGAAAACTGCAGACATGCAAAAGCGCTACAAAACGGTTTTCACATTTTTCCTCATCGGCTTCATCATCATCATGGCGATGATTCCTTGGCCTTTCTTCTCTCACACTCCAGTTCGCGGTTGGTTCTGATGAAATTATTCCTCACGCTTTTCCTTGGTGTTTTTCTGCTGGCTTCATGCGGAGACAGCAACCAATCACCTGCTGTTGAACAACCCGTAAACGCCGCAGACCTTTATCTGACGCGCTGTGCAGGATGTCATGGCACGGATGGAAACCTACAACTTTCTGGTGCCAAAGCGCTTTCTGCTTCAACACTCAAAAAAGAAGAGGTTGTATCACAAATCAAAATGGGAAAAGGAAATATGCCGCCCTTTGAAGGTCGATTGACTGAAAAAGAATTTGACGCTCTTGCGGATTACGTGCTTACTTTTCGAGCCAAATAATACATGGCGAAACTAACTTCTACTTCGAAACCGCAAGAAACTTGCGTTTTGGTGGGTATCGTTACCCAAGCCCAGAACCGAGCGCTCTTGGAAGAATATTTGGACGAACTGGCCTTCTTGGCCGAAACTGCCCATGCCTATACCCTTCAGCGTTTCACGCAATCATTGCCGCATCCCGACTCCAGAACTTTTGTCGGAACGGGAAAAATTGAAGAGATCAAAACCTTCGTTCATGAGAACGATGTGGACATGGTGATTTTTGATGACGAGTTGGCGCCTTCGCAATTGCGCAACTTGGAGCAAATCTTCAACATCGAAGACAAGAAAGTAAAGATCCTCGACCGCAACAACCTCATATTAGACATTTTCGCTAGTCGCGCACGTACCGCTCATGCCAAAGTGCAAGTGGAGCTTGCGCAATACCAATACCTTTTGCCACGTCTTACCCGCATGTGGTCGCATTTGGAAAGACAAAAAGGGGGAATCGGGATGAGGGGTCCTGGTGAACAGGAAATCGAAACGGATAGACGGATTGTTCGCGACCGTATTTCATTCCTCAAAAAGGAACTGGAAGTGATCGATAGACAAAAGAAAACGCAACGTTCCAACCGCGGCAGCATCCCACGTGTGGCATTGGTGGGCTATACCAACGTTGGTAAATCGACCTTGATGAATGTGCTAAGCAAAAGCGATGTTTTTGCAGAAAATAAACTCTTTGCAACACTCGATACCACGGTCCGAAAAATTGTATTAGAAAACCAACCCTTTCTGCTCACGGACACCGTAGGTTTTATTCGCAAACTACCCCATGACCTCATTGAATCCTTCAAATCCACTCTGGACGAAGTGCGTGAGTCGGATATCTTGATTCATGTTGTCGACCTTGCACACCAACAGTTCGAAGACCACATCCGAGTCGTCAATGATACGCTCAAAGACATTCAATGTGGGGACAAGAAGATGTTGTTGTTGTTCAATAAAATAGATGCCTTTCATCCTGAACATGACGAAGCTTCTCTGGAAGAACCCATGAGCAAAGAAGAAACCATGGCCTACCTCAAGAAAACTTGGATGGCCAAAATGCAATCGGATGTGCTGTTTATCTCAGCACAAAACAAAATCAATCTTGAGGAATTAAGAACTTGGATTGTCAATCAAATCAGCGCTTAAACGGCATCGTCGCCGCGCTTGATTTTGATGTCGTTGACAAATGTTTTGATCTTTTGCTCGTCTTCCAACTTACACACCAATAGCGTGTTTCCTGAATCCACGACGATATAGCCGTTCAATCCATGCAACACCACCAACTTGTTGTCGGGCATGTGCACCACATTGTTGCTGCAATTGTACATCATCACATTTTTTCCAACAACGCCATTGCGATGATCGTCATGGTGCAAGTGGCCATGCAATGAACCCCAAGTGCCCAAATCTGACCAACCAAAATCACTCAACACCACATTCACGTTCTTGGCCTTTTCCATGATGCCATAATCGATAGAGATATTGTCGCAAGCTGCATACATCTTGTTGATGAAGGCTTGTTCTTTATCTGTACCGTATAATTCAGCACCTTCAGCAAAAGCCTTGTTCATTTCGGGCAAGAACGACTCAAACGATGCCAAAATAGATTCCACTTTCCAAATGAAAATCCCACTGTTCCAAGAGAAATCCCCACTGGCCAAAAAGTCTTTCGCCAATTCCAAATCGGGCTTCTCGGTAAACGTCTTCACGCGCTTCACGCGCTCGTGGTGTGCCGCCTTTTCCTCTTCCCATTGGATATAACCATAGCCCGTATCAGGGCGTGTAGGCTTGATGCCCAATGTAACCAAGTTGCCACGCTCGGCTTGCTCAAATGCCAATTGAATGGTTTCGACAAATGCAGGTCCATTCAAAATCAAATGATCGGATGGGGCAACAACGATGCGTGCCAAAGGATTTTTGGCAGCAATATGATGCGAAGCATACGCCACGCAAGGAGCAGTGTTGCGCATAAACGGCTCACACAATACTTGCTCAGGAGCCATATCTGGCAACTGTTCCAAGACCAACGACTTGTATCGTTCATTGGTGACCACCAAAATATTTTCTTTGGGACAAA
>JBDLUK010000055.1:0-7390 GCA_039805365.1 Bacteroidota bacterium
TAACTTCGGAAGCACTCCCCTATTTTATTGGATTCCGATACAGGCTCACGCAGAGTTTGATTCTCTTTATCAGTTGAATGACAAGAAAATTCAAATCATCTTTGACCAATTAATAAGTGCCCATGCATTGATAGGATGTCATCCCAATTACAATAGCAGCGAAACACTTGAAGGAATTAATAACAATTGGGAGGAATTTCAAAAGTCCTATTCAAATAATGAAATCAAGAGAAACAGACAACACTTTTTAAAATTTGACCCACTGAATTTCCCAGAACAACTGCAGCTAGCAGAAGTAAATGAAGACAGCAGCTATGGTTGGGCTGACCGCACTGGTTTCAGAGCATCGTGTTCCTTGCCCTATTTCCTTTTTGATGTTAAAAACAAAAGGTCTACAAAAATCAAGGAAATTCCATTGTGCGTTATGGATGTGACCGTAATAACATCTAGGTACATGAACATCACGGAACCCGAAAAGGTATTGAATCAGTTTTCTCAATATTTAGATCTCGTCAAAAGCCATGGAGGCATATACTGCGTACTCTGGCACAATGACACATTACAATTTTCACCATACAAAAATGTGTATTGGAAAGTGATTAAGCTCGCTTCCAATGCAGGTATTTGCGCTTAACTTTGTAAAAAAATAATCATATGCCGAAAGGAATTTATCGTATCCCAACGCCAATCAATGAGCCTGTAAAAGCATACGCACCTGGTCAAACAGAAACGAACAGACTGATCGATACTTATCGTGAAATGTACAATTCACATTTGGAGGTGCCGTTGTACATAGGTGGCGAAAAAATAAAGACAGACAAGAAAATTTCTCTTCGACTTCCGCATGAACACGCCAAAGAAATTGGAGTCGCATATGTTGGTGACGCTCAGCATGTCCACCAAGCCATTGATGCTGCATTAGCTGCAAAACAAAAATGGGCACAATTGCCATGGGAGCATCGCGCAGCGATCTTCTTGCGAGCTGCAGAATTATTGGCAGGGCCATACAGAGACCGAATGAATGCTGCCACTATGTTGGCACAAAGTAAGAATGTCATGCAAGCGGAAATCGATGCAGCATGTGAGTTGATTGATTTTTTCAGATTCAACGCAGCATACATGCAGCAGATTTATGCTGATCAACCGGGCTCACTTCCTGGAATGTGGAACCGACTTGAATATCGCCCATTGGAAGGATTTGTATTTGCGGTTACCCCTTTTAACTTCACCAGTATCGCAGCCAATTTACCTGCCGCTCCTGCAATGATGGGGAATGTAGTAATTTGGAAACCCGCTGAAAGTCAAATGTACAGTGCTCAAGTTATCATGGAACTTTTCCATGAAGCTGGTTTACCAGATGGTGTTATCAATATGATATGCGTCGATGGCCCAACTGCAGGTGACATAATTTTTAAGCATAAAGATTTCTCAGGTCTTCATTTTACGGGCTCAACAGCTGTATTTAAACATTTATGGAAAGAGATTGGAAGCAATTTAGATAATTATCGAAGCTATCCAAGAATCGTTGGAGAAACTGGTGGAAAGGATTTCATCGTGGCACATCCATCCGCAAATCCTTTGGAAGTTGCTACTGGTATTTCGAGAGGAGCTTTTGAATTTCAGGGTCAAAAATGTAGTGCAGCTTCAAGAGCTTATGTGCCTGCATCGTTGTGGCCTTCTGTTAAAGAGAAGATTGTATCTGATGTCAATAGCTTTAAAATGGGAAGCCCTGAAGACACATCCAACTTCATCAATGCTGTCATTGACAAGCGCGCATTTGATAAAATTTCTGGCTACATAGATTACATCAAAACACAACCCGATGCGGAAATTATTGCAGGAGGTAATTATGATGGGTCAAAGGGTTATTTCATTGAACCTACTGTCGTTGTGACGACCAATCCAAAATTCCGAACCATGTGTGAGGAAATATTTGGTCCAGTAATCACCATATACGTGTATGAAGACAAAGATTGGAAGTCGGTATTAAAGTTGGTTGATGAAACAGGGGAATATGCACTTACAGGAGCCATTTTTGCCCGTGAGCGTTATGCCATTGATGAAGCATGCCAAGCATTAGAAAATGCTGCGGGTAATTTTTATATCAATGACAAACCTACCGGAGCCGTCGTAGGTCAGCAGCCATTCGGCGGAGCTCGTGGAAGTGGAACCAACGACAAGGCAGGAAGTTACCTGAACTTGATTCGTTGGGTAAGTCCAAGAACCATCAAAGAAACTTTTGTTACTCCCAAAGATTATCGATACCCATTTATCGGATAAACCCTTAAAAAAGCCCTTGAGATTTCAAGGGCTTTTTTATTAGAAGTAATGATCCACTGCATATACATATTGCTCAATGAATATTCTCTTAAAAGCACTAATGTTATTTCTTTCATAAAATAGAAGCAATGCCTTTTTGTATTCCATGGGATCAATTGTTCTGAAAGACAATGGGCAATAATGGTTGTACATCATCAATGCATTACTAACAATCCGCGCAGTGCGTTTGTTACCATCATCAAATGGTTGAATATATGAGATGAGTAACAAAGCCAAGAGTCCTTTTTCCCAAACATTTTGTCTCTGATTAATTAAATCACACATCCGTTGTAAAGCTTCTCTTATTTGGTACTCATTGTCAAGCGGGCGATACAATGTTCCGGAAATCCCTACCCTTCTATTTCTAATGTTCCGTTTGACATTTAGCTCATGCACCAAAAGACCATGAACTTCTTCTATGGCCATTACCCGTAATGGATGTATATAATAGGGGTGCGCCAATAAGAAATCCAACGCATTCTTGTGATTCAATAACATCACAGCTTCATCTTTCGTTTTACCGGCTGCCGTTAGTTGCTGCTTAAGAAGCAACTCCGTTTCCAACAAAGAATAGGTGTTCCCCTCTATTTGAGAAGATTTCCAACTTAAATCAATGGCCAATCTCTCAAACTCCGTTTTGTACTCTTGCGTTTCTATGGACTGAATTCGGCTTAAAAAAAGTTCATGTTTTTCTTGAAGCAATTTGTTTTCATTAGCTGTGAACAAATGATCTTCCGCCAAAAGTGCGTCCAACAGATCAAAATTAAATTGCGGAATAATCTCACGCTTGTCATCTGGAACTTCATAATATGCCGCCAAATCAATTGTACTTAACAAGTCAAAAGAAGGATTCAATGCATATAGAGTAGCTCTGCCACGACCGTATTTGATAACTTGATCCTCTTTGACCATTGAAACCAATGTGCGTTTCAATGTTGCGTAGGCCACAGGTGTCTTTAACTGTAGATGAACATCTTTGGAGGATACTCCATTTTGATGTTTCAGAATTTCAATAATCTCACTTTCAATGGGAATGTTCTTTCTTGCCATAACGACCTCCAACCTATTTAAAGCTCAAAATTACATCAGTTCTTTCGACATTCCTAACATAATTCCGACTTTAACAAGCTCAAAAAGTATTTAAGCTCAAAATAAACGATAAAAACAATTGAAAATCAAACTTAGAAAAAGCCTATATTTGCATCAATTCAATTATTACATAACAATTACTAAAAAGTATTAGCATGTACTTGACTACAGAAAAAAAACAAGAATTTTTTGCCAAGCATGGCAAATCTGCTACTGACACTGGTAGCTCAGAGGGTCAAATTGCCCTTTTCTCTTTCCGCATCAGTCACTTAACTGAGCATTTGAAAAGAAACAAAAAAGACTTTAACACACAACGTGCATTGATCAAAATGGTTGGTAAGCGCAGAAGTCTTTTGGACTATTTGCACAAGACTGACATTACACGTTACCGTGCGATTGTAAAGGAACTTGATTTACGTAGATAAATCGAGACCTTTCCATATCCTATTTGGCAAAGGGCAATTTCATATTGCCTTTTGTCGTTTTTTGAAGAATTATATTTAAGACGAAAAATAAGATGAAAGTAGAAGCAATTACCATGACAATCGACCATGGAGACAATCGTCCAATTACCATTGAAACTGGTAAATTGGCGAAGCAAGCACATGGATCTGTTGTTGTGAGACAAGGAGATACGATGCTCCTAGCCACCGTGGTTTCGAACTACGATGCAAAAGAAGGGATGGATTTCCTTCCATTGACGGTTGAATACCGCGAGAAATATGCCGCTGCAGGAAGATTCCCAGGTGGATATTTCAAACGTGAGGCTCGTCCATATGACGATGAAATTTTGGTTTCTCGTTTGATTGACCGCGCTTTGCGCCCCATGTTCCCAGAAGATTATCACAGTGACACCCAAGTGGTGGTTAGTTTGATTTCTGTAGACAAAGAAAACATGTCAGATAGTTTGGCTGGTTTGGCTGCATCTGCAGCGCTTGCTGTTTCTGACATACCATTTAACGGTCCTATTTCAGAGGTTCGTGTTGCTCGCATTCATGGTGAGTTGATTGTGAATCCTACCCGCAGTGCGCTAGCACATGCTGATATCGATTTGATTATTGCTGGAAGCGCTGACAGTATTGTCATGGTAGAAGGTGAGATGAAAGAAGTAAGCGAAGCTGAAATGGTTGCTGCCATTGAAGTTGCGCATGCTGCTATCAAAATGCAATGTCAAGCGCAAATGGATTTGGCTGCCAAGGTTGGCAAAAATGGTCCTAAACGTGAATATTGCCACGAGCCAAAAGACGAAGAGTTGAAAGCTCGAGTGTGGAATGAGTGTTACCAGAAGTTTTATGATGCCGCTAAAAAGCCATCTGAGAAACACGAGCGTAGCGAGACTTTCCACCAAATTGAAGTTGACTTCATTGCTCAGTTCTCAGATGAAGAGAAAAAAGAAAAGGCTTTCCTTTTGAAAAAATATACGCATGATTGTTTGAAGGACGCCATGCGCAACATGATTTTAATTGATGCTGTCCGTTTGGATGGTCGCGATACACGCACCATTCGTCCAATTTGGAGCGAGGTTGATTATTTGCCAGGAACGCATGGTTCTGCAATTTTCACTCGTGGAGAAACACAATCATTGACAACGTTGACTTTGGGTACAAAATTAGACGAGCAATTGATTGATGGCGTATCTGAAGTTCGTTATGACAAATTCTTATTGCATTACAATTTTCCACCATTCTCTACTGGAGAGGCACGCCCTATCCGTAGTACAGGACGTCGTGAAATTGGACATGGTAATTTGGCATTGCGCGCATTGAAGCCTGTTCTCCCTAAATCAGAAGTTTGTCCCTACTCTATCCGTATTGTTTCTGATATTTTAGAATCCAACGGATCATCATCAATGGCTACCGTTTGCGCGGGTACATTGGCATTGATGGATGGTGGTGTTCCTATCACTGCACCTGTATCAGGAATTGCTATGGGATTGATCACAGATGAATCTACAGGTAAATATGCAGTTTTGAGTGATATCCTTGGAGACGAGGATCACTTGGGCGATATGGACTTCAAGGTAACTGGTACTTCAAAGGGAATTACAGCTTGCCAAATGGACATCAAGATCAAAGGTCTTTCTATGCAGGTATTGACTGAAGCTTTGGATCAAGCCAAAGAAGGTCGTTTGCACATTCTTGGAGAAATTACCAAAACATTGGCTGAACCACGTGAAGATTACAAGCCACATGCTCCACGCATTGTTAGCTTCGAAATTCCTTCAGACATGATCGGTCCAGTAATCGGTCCAGGTGGTAAAGTGATTCAAGAAATCCAAAAAACTACTGGCGCTACCATTTCTATCGATGAGAAGGATGGCAAAGGTGTAGTTGAAATTGCCTCTGCAGACAAAGCGAGTTTGGATGCTGCAGTGAACCGTGTGAAGAGTATCGTATGGCCTCCACAAGTTGAAATTGGCGAGATCTATGAAGGTCCTGTTAAAACGATTCAACCATTTGGAGCTTTTGTTGAAATTCTTCCTGGTGTTGACGGATTGATTCACGTTAGTGAGTTGGAATGGAATCGCGTTGACGATGTAAGTAAGGTTTTGAAAGTAGGAGATATCGTTAAATTTAAAGTTTTGGGACGTGATCCTAAAAACAACAAGTTGAAGTTATCTAGAAAAGTTTTGTTGCCTAAACCAGAAAAAGCAGCAGAAACGAAACCTGAAGCCCCTTCAGAAGCGTAAAAGGAGTTAAACACTTAATAAACTTTTCATCCTAGAATGAGACAGTTAAAGATAACCAAACAAGTAACCAACCGTGAGACTGCCTCTCTTGACAAGTATTTGCAAGAGATTGGTCGCGTGGATTTGATCACTGCGGAAGAAGAAGTAGAATTGGCGAGACGCATCAAACAAGGCGATCAAATGGCCTTGGAAAAGCTCACCAAAGCCAACCTTCGTTTCGTAGTATCTGTATCTAAGCAGTACCAAAATCAAGGGCTCTCTCTTCCGGATTTGATCAACGAAGGAAACTTAGGATTGATCAAAGCTGCACAACGTTTTGACGAAACCCGTGGTTTCAAATTCATCTCGTATGCGGTATGGTGGATTCGTCAATCTATTCTTCAGGCATTGGCTGAGCAGTCTCGTATTGTTCGTTTGCCTTTGAATAAAATTGGTTCAATCAACAAAATCAACAAGGCATTTGCCAAGTTGGAACAAGAGTTTGAACGTCCCCCCACACCTGCCGAATTGGCTGAGGTTTTAGAAATGACTTTGGATGAAGTAAAACAAAGTTTGCGCAATAGCGGTCGTCACGTATCTATGGATGCTCCTTTGAAAGACGGAGATGAGAGTAGCTCAACGATGTATGACGTATTGCAAACCAATGACACACCTTCTCCTGACAATGATTTGTTGCACGAATCATTGCGCAAGGAAATTGAGCGTTCATTGAAAACTTTGACTACACGTGAAGCCGATGTCGTTAGACTATACTTTGGATTGAATGGTGAGCATCCACTAACATTAGAGGAAATCGGTGAAAGATTTGACTTGACCCGTGAGCGTGTTCGCCAAATCAAAGAAAAAGCGATTCGCCGTTTGAAACATACTAGCCGAAGCAGAATGTTAAAATCATATTTGGGTTAATTAAACCTACTAATCAAAAAAGGTTGTCAGCAATGGCAACCTTTTTTTTGATTGTAAAAAGAATCCACGATATTTGGTCAACAATACTTATTGACATGAAGAAAACAATTTCAATAATGATGCTCCTATGTAGCTTCGGTTTTGCAAAAGGACAAAAATTATTTTCCGTTGATTATGAGAGCCAAGCGGATATCAAAGTTTTTGTTGTCCAGTATGAAAGTCAAGCCGATTTAAAAGTGTACAAAGTAAAGTACGAGAGCCAGGCAACCGGCAATGATGGCAAATGGTTTTTTACCCAATATGAAAGCCAATCCAAGAAGAGTATTTACTTCGTGAAATATGAAAGTCAGGCGGACTTGAAAATTTTCTTCGTTGATTATGAAAGCC
>JBDLUK010000056.1:0-4758 GCA_039805365.1 Bacteroidota bacterium
AAGGTTCATTGGATTGTGTCCCCAATGTTTTTAACTGACCTTGCAATTGAGCAATTTCATCTTTAGACAAAGGTGTTTTTTCTGCTTCAGAAAGTCCCAAGTCTTCTTGGTTGGTCATTTGAGTATAGACCTTGTTCGCCATTTGGGCACTTAACGCTTCATCATAGGTTTTCTTGACCTTGGGATCAAAAAGAATCACCTCCGATTTTTTATTCTTGGCGCTGGCTTTGGTTTGCGCCAAAGAAGGAGAATTGTTCTTGCCGTCCTCAATTACCTTGGCTTCCAATACATTCAATTCCTTCACCATATCTGCATAGGTCTTGGCATTGGCTTGATGCGAATTTGCCGTTGCCTTTGCGCGTTGTGGCATTGCATTGGCTGGTTTTTTGGGTCGAGATTGTTCGGCCAATAAACGTTTTCTTTCTTCAGTTAAAACTTCAATTGCGCCATCGACGTTGTTGTCTTTCAAGAAACTCTGAAGTTTGATTGCTCTGCTCAATAACTCTTTAGACGTTGGTTCTAAACTAGCCTGGTATTCAGCCAACTGATTCCCCAATTCCAAAGCGCCCTGTGCTTTTAGGCGATGCGCTTCTGCAGCCTCACGAAGCTCATTGGCTTGGTTAAGTAGTTCTTTGTCTTGATCAGTAAAAATGTAAGGACTTCCTTTTGCTTTGGCGGACTCTACTTTGGCAGAGACAATTTTCACCAAAGAATCAGACATCGCCATTTTGGCCGAAGACTGTTTCATTTGCTGTCTGGCCAATTGGAAAGCAGCTTGCTTCTGTTGCTGAACAACAGGTATGGCGGCACTTGCAGCTTTGGCTTCCGTTTTCATTTCGCCCAAAATATCTTCAGCTGATTTGCCCTTAGAGAATCCAGCAAGTGCGGGAGCGTTGGTCATACTTCGCTCCAAAGACGCAGTCTCTGCAGCTTCTTTGCTTACACTCATGTTTGATTTGCCACGCAACAATGCAGCAAGTGCATTTTCCATTCCGGAATCGATATTGCTATCCGCACCGTTTCTCACAACCAATTGACCAGATCCATCTTCCTTCTTCACAGCATTAACCGTCTGTGGAAAATATACCGCTCCTGATCTTCCTGGCTGAACATCAAACTCTGAAACCAATTTCTCTTCGCTATCGGGCATTGTCACGGTATAGCTATATCTTCCTGGCTTAGGAAAATAGACATCGAAAGAACCAGATTTTACCTCGGAAGTCACTTCACTTACAATTTCACCAGTTTCTAAATCTCGAACCACAATTTGCGCAACGTTATTGTCAGGATTCTCCATGTTGGTGAAATGCCCTTTGGCGTAAATTATCTCCATTGGAGTGGTCTCAAATGAGGTCTGATATAGCGTGTAATGGTTAATATCAGAAGTTCTAGCAGTAGCAAAAACAGCGGTTTGGTTGGCCGCATCTGAAATGAACATGAGGTCATCATCAGGTGTATTGAAAGCAAAGCCTAGGTTGATGGGTTTCTTCCATCTCTTGCTCAATGAGTCCAAATCTGAGCGGAAAATATCATATCCTCCCATGCTATTGTGGCCGGTTGATGCAAAGTACAATTGCTTTCCGTTCGGATGTAAAAATGGAAAGTCCTCGTCGTGCTCTGTATTCACTTTTCCCGCAAGCGGGGTAGGTTTGCCATAGGAACCATCAGGCTTCAATTCTGCTTGATACAAATCCAAACCTGAGGTGTCGCTCAACAAGCTGAAGTATACAAACTTGGGCGTGCCATTGATATGAATCAAATGGGGGTCGGTTGATTTTCTGTCTTTGCTACCCAAGAATTCTGCTGGAGTAGTTATGATTTTGCCACCTACTGCCTCAAGGGCCATGTACCTGAAAAAGTTGATTCGCTCGGCTTCAACCTTTTTCTTGACAACCATTTCTTTTGGATTGGCCAACAACTTAGATCCGTATATACACATTTGGATTTGACGTAGGGCATTGTATTTTTCAATGACTTCGGGTTCTGCAGTATCCAAAAAGGTTTCATAAGCATTACACGCTTCAGCAAATTGGTAACTCTTGTGTAAGGCGCGTCCCAAAAAGAAATACACCTCGGGTGAAGAATATCCACCTTTGATGGATTGCTTCAAATATTTCACTGCGTTGGTTTTATCCGCATCGCAGTAGGTAGCGCAAACCCCGAAATGAAAGGTGTAATCCACGTTAGATGGCGAAAGAGCGATCAATTGTGAGTACAGACTATAGGCATCTGCATATTGATTGGCATTGTAATAAGTCAATGCTTCTTTTGCGAGTTTGGCTTCATCTTTTTTGGTTTGACCAAACGATGTGTTCGTCATCAAACCCAAGAGACCAAACAAAAATATGTAGGAGAGTAATTTCACTTTTCGGTTCTATTGAATCACGAAATATAAAACAATCCGCGCAATCCTCCAATTTTATTCCGTTACATTTGCGGCATGCTGAATCGTAGATTTCCCTTTGTTTTAATGGCCTTGGCAGTAGTTGCAGGTGCCTTTGGTGCCCATGCACTCCGTGATATTCTAAGCCCAAAAATGATGAACGCTTTTCAAACAGGGGTTTTGTATCAATTGATTCATGGTTTGGGATTGCTTGCTCTGTGGGCATTTCAGGAAAAAATAGCAGAGGAGAAGACGTTCAAACAGATTTTACGCTTGTTGTCTTGGGGAACAATTTTATTCTCTGGTTCTATTTATTTGTTGGCTTTCAATGAATTGTACAGTTGGGGAATAGAAAAAGCAGTTGGTCCAATAACGCCAATTGGAGGTCTTTTGATGATTGCAGGATGGCTCCGAGGTGCATGGGGATTGGGCAAGAAATCAGCATTAGTGATCATTTGCATGATTATATTTAATGGAGATATTTTTGCTCAAATTTCTATTTCAAGTGTAACCACCTACAAAGCAGATTTGCAATGGACGTCCAGTGCCGAAGCCCAAGCATACATGGTTGTTAGAGCAAATGGTGATTATATTGGAACTCCAATCGAATTGCAGTCCTATGACATTGGGGATACAATCGGCAATGGTCAAGTAGCCTATCTTGGAAATGGATTGAATTTTATCAATTGGGCTTTGAGAGCAAGTGAACAATATACTTTTCAATTGTATGGTGTGATCAATGGATTTGCAGGACCTACTTATTTTCCATTGGGTGGAGAATCAACATGTTTCACTCCTTTCAATATGGTGGGTAATTATTATGATGCTGTGGATTCTACCTCATTGACATTTGTAAATGACTTGAAGTCAAGAATTCGTGCACCTTACATCAAAATAAGTTACAACAATTATGATGAAACGATGATCGCTCAATATGCACATGTTGATACTGCTGGTGGTCAGCAGATTGTGAATTGTGTTTATTCTCAATTTCATTATACCTATACACCGCCATTTGATTGGTTGCCGATTAGTCGTGAACATACTTATTGCCACAGCTGGATGCCAAGCTATTCATCCACCAGTACCAATGAGTATGCAGACCAACATCATTTGTTTCCTACGCAACAAAACAATGCCAATGGTGTGCGTAGCAACCATCCTTTGGGCGAAGTTGTAACGCCGGTTTCAACATTTATTCTGGGAACTTTGGGGAACAGTCAAGATGGTTACATGGTCTATGAGCCAAGGGAGGTTCAAAAAGGTGATGCTGCGCGTGCCTTGTTGTACATGGCCCTGCGCTACGATGATTTGAATGGTTTGGATTGGACGTTTGATTATTTGAATAATACAACTTTGCCAAGTTTGAGTGAGGGACCGCAATCTTTGGAAACCTTAATGACTTGGCATTTTCAAGATTTGCCAGATGGTTATGAGCGAGGAAGAAATGATTATATCCAAAGCATTCAACAAAACAGAAATCCTTTCATTGATCATCCATTTTGGGTGAACCGTATCAATTTTTCTGATTTGTCTTATATCGCAATTCCCAATTCATTAATGGAGAATCAAAAGAATGATTGGAAGGTTTTGGACAATGGTGGTCAGCCGATTTTGGTCAGTAATCAAGATATTCCGACCCAATTTGTTGTGTACAATGAAATGGGAACTCAAATTGTAAATGCCAACCAATCATCCTCATTGTTTAGATTACAAGATCATTCTTTGGCAACAGGATGTTATGTGGTAAGGACAATCTCGAGAAATGGCGTGAACAACTTTAAGTTGTTTTATCAGCATCAATAACCCAACGGCCTAGCATCAATTGCACTGCCTCAGAGACCCCAATTTCTTGGGCAAGAATTTTATGCTCTAATTCTTGGAAAGCTGCATTTTTGCTCATCTTAATTTTAAGTTGACGAAGCCATTCTGTTTCGAATTGCCAAGCAAGTTGTTTGGAGCGTCGGTCATTCCATAACCTTGATTTACTCCAATTTTCAAAGCGCTCGAGCTCATCATTCAGTTGATCAATTCCATTTTTCTGAAGCGCACTCAAAGTGACAACTGGGGGTATCCAAGCGTCAGGTCTTTCAGGAAATAAATGCAACGCATTTTCATATTCAGCTCGAGCCAACTTGGCTTTGCTTTGGTTATCGCCATCGGCTTTGGTAATGGCCAAAATATCACACATTTCCATAATGCCTCGTTTGATCCCTTGAAGTTGATCACCAGCTCCAGCTAACATTAAAAGCAAAAAACAATCGGTCATGTGATGCACTGCCGTTTCACTCTGACCAACACCGACAGTCTCCACAATGATTCGATCGAAACCTGCAGCTTCACAAAGTAAAATGGCTTCATGGGTGTGTGCAGCA
>JBDLUK010000057.1:0-4660 GCA_039805365.1 Bacteroidota bacterium
TACTGATCTACCGATCTACTGATATACTGATATACCGATATACCTCAATCACTGCTTTTTCTCATTCTTCCATTTTTTTGAGATTGATTACATTTGCGGTACGATTCAATGAAAGTCGAACTAAATTTTTAAAACATGAACCATGTAGGTATCCGTCCCGAAGGCGCAACGCTCGATTATTTGGGACTTAAAAACCTAGCTACAGCATTTTGGAACCTTTCTCCCGCTGAGTTAGTAGAAGAAACTATAACACTTGAACAAGGTAGCATTACCAGCACAGGTGCTTTGAGTGTTGATACTGGAGAATTCACTGGAAGATCTCCCAAAGATAAATTTATTGTAAAAGATAGCAATACCGAAAATTCGGTTTGGTGGAGCCAATTCAACATTCCGTTCGAAGTATCTAAATTCGATCGCTTGTTTGAAAGAATGTCTGCATACCTTATTGGTCGCGAGGTTTATGTTCGTGACGCGTTTGTTTGTGCTGACCCTCGTTACAGAATGAATGTGCGTGTGGTTACAGAATTTCCATGGAGCAACATGTTCGCTTATAACATGTTCATGCGTCCCTCACAAGATGAATTAAAAACCATTCAACCCGATTGGCATGTCATCTGCGTTCCAGGTTTTATGGCGGATGCAGAGATAGACGGCACACGTCAACACAATTTTGCGGTAATCAATTTCACCAAGAAGATGGCCATCATCGGTGGTTCTGGCTACACTGGTGAAATTAAAAAAGGAATTTTTACGGTTTTAAACTACGTTCTTCCTCATGAGCAAGGTGTATTGCCTATGCATTGCTCAGCCAATGTAGGAAAGGACGGTGACACTGCTGTATTCTTCGGATTAAGCGGTACCGGTAAGACTACCCTTTCTTCAGATCCCAACAGACAATTGATTGGCGATGATGAACACGGTTGGTCTGATACAACAGTCTTCAATTTCGAAGGAGGCTGCTATGCAAAAACAATCGACCTTACCAGAGAGAAAGAGCCACAAATTTTTGATGCCATCAAGTTTGGCGCAATACTAGAAAACATAGGCTTTGAGGATGATGGTGTAACACCCAATTATGAGGACAAGGAAAAAACGGAAAATACCCGTGTAAGCTATCCCATTCATCACATCGACAATATCATGCAACCCAGCATGGGCGGCATTCCCAAGAACATTTTCTTCTTGACTTGTGATGCATTTGGGGTTTTGCCTCCAATCAGCAAATTGACCAAAGGTCAAGCGATGTATCAATTCATCAGCGGATATACAGCTAAAGTAGCGGGTACAGAAGCAGGAATTACCGAGCCCACCACTACTTTTAGTGCATGCTTCGGCGCACCTTTCTTGCCGCTACATCCAACGCAATACGCTGAGATGATGGGTAAGAAAATTGACGAAAGTGGAGCCAAAGTATGGTTAATCAATACCGGCTGGAGCGGTGGATCTTATGGTACCGGTGATCGTATGAAGTTGAAATATACACGAGCCATGATTACTGCTGCTTTAGAAGGAAAATTGGACAACGTTGAATATAGAACCCATGATGTTTTTGGTTTAGCAATGCCAACGTCTTGCCCAGATGTTCCAACAGAACTTTTGGATCCAAAATCAACTTGGAAAGATGGCGCCGCATATGATGCAAAAGCCAATGAACTAGCTGAGAAATTTGTCGCTAACTTTGACAAGTTTAAAGAGTACGCCAATGAGGAAATCATGGCGGCTGCTCCAAAAGTGATTGCATGATTTTAGATTCAAAAAACTTAAGTCTTAACGACTTAAAAAATTTATTTCATTCCTCGGACCCCATTCAATTGGCCGAGGAATGTTTTTTTAATATAGAACGTTCCAGAACATACCTGGACCAATTCTCAGGAAAAAACGGCGCACCCATTTATGGCGTGAACACCGGATTTGGCTCCTTGTGCAACACCATCATCGAAGACGATGATCTAAGCACATTGCAAAGAAACCTTCTCATTTCGCATGCTTGTGGAATGGGCCAAGAAGTGCCCACCGAAGTAGTTCGGTTGATGCTCTTGCTCAAAGTAATGGGCTTAAGCAAAGGTTTTAGCGGAGTACAACGCATCACGGTAGAAACTTTACTAGACTTGTTCAACAACAAAATGACACCTGTCGTTTTTGAACAAGGATCCTTGGGCGCAAGCGGAGATTTAGCTCCTTTGTCTCACATGTGCCTTCCTCTTTTGGGATTGGGACAGGTGAGATACGAGGGGAAATTAATCTCAGGAAGCGAAGCGTTGAAAATATTGAATCGAAAGCCAATTGTATTAAAAAGCAAAGAAGGTTTAGCGTTGATCAATGGAACTCAATTCATGAGTGCTTATGCCGTTTATAACACCTGGAAAGCAGAGAGCCTAATTCATCACAGCACAAACATTGCTGCAATGAGTTTGGATGCATATGATGGCAGAACCGAGCCTTTTATGGACAGCCTACATCGTGTTCGTCCACATCAAGGTCAATTGACTATTTCAGAAAAAATGCGTGAGGCATTAGCGGGTTCTGAAATTGTACAGCAAGTCAAGAGCCATGTCCAAGACCCATACAGTTTCCGCTGTATTCCTCAGGTACACGGAGCAACTTGGGACACATTGCAATACGTCAAAAGTGTTGTAGAAATTGAAATCAATGCGGTGACAGATAATCCCGTTGTTCTTGTAGATGAAGACAAAGTAGTTAGCGGCGGACATTTTCATGGTCAACCCTTGTCCATGGTGATGGGATTTCTTACCCAAGCAATGGCTGAAATTGGCAGCATCTCAGAGCGCAGAACATACAAGCTTATCGGTGGTCAGAGAAATCTTCCTGCATTCTTAACTCCCAATCCTGGTCTCAATTCAGGGTATATGATTGTGCAGTACACAGCAGCATCTATTGTTTCTCAAAACAAACAATGGTGCACCCCAGCGGTCATAGATACCATCGATAGTAGCAATGGACAAGAAGACCATGTGAGTATGGGCGCAAATGCTGCTACACAATTGCATCGCGTACTAGAAAATGTTCAAAAAGTTATTGCTCTTGAATGGATGACTGCAGCGCAAGCCTTGGATTTGAAACGCCCCTTAAAATCGAGTGCTGTTGTAGAAAAATACCACGAGATGCTACGAAAGGAAGTTCCGTTTTTGACTGTCGATGATTTGATGAGTCCGCTGATGAAACGTGCCAACGATTTGTTGGGATCACTTGCCTGATCCGCGAAGCACTGTTACAATGGTATAAAACAGAATTTTTATATCCATTGCCAAAGACATATTTTCCAAGTACAAAATATCATACTTCAAACGCTGTATCATTTGCGTTACATTCTCGGCATAACCATATTTCACTTGTCCCCAAGACGTGATTCCTGGTCGCACGCGCAATAACTTCTTCACGTGAGGCGCTTGTGCTTTAATCTGCTCGATGTAAAACGCACGCTCTGGTCTTGGACCGACCAATGACATCTCTCCTAAGACAACATGAAAGAATTGAGGGATTTCATCCAATCGCGTTTTTCTTAAAAATTTTCCAACTGTAGTAATCCTACTATCAGAGGTAGAAGACAATTGCGGGCCATCTTGCTCGGCATTAACAAACATCGTCCTGAACTTCAAAATATGAAACGGGCGACCATGAATGCCAATTCGCTCTTGTGTATAAAAAATAGGACCATCACTGGAGAACTTAATAGCTATTGCGATGACCAAATAGACCGGTAGCAAAATAACAATGGCCAAAAGAGACAATACAACATCCATCAACCGCTTCACACTCATTTGCCAAGCAGGCATAAGCTCTTTCCTTATCCTCACCAGCGGCACTCCGTATATACCCGTCATTTTCACACCGCCACTCAACAAGTCAAAAGTATCCGGAATGATATTGATGTCCACATCAAAATCAAGAAGCAAATTCATTACCTCTTGCAAATGTTTGTGATCTGAGCTTTCAACAGCAATGATAATTTCCCGGACTTTATGCGCTTGAATCAATTGTGGAATACTGTCGATTTGACCCAAAAAAGGAATGTGACTTTGCAACAAATCATCTTTGCCATTTATCCTAACAAATCCAACAAATCGATAACCACCCATGTGATTACTAGATTGAATTTCCTCATACAATGACATGGCCTTGGCATTGCCCCCCACTATTAATGTAGGAAATCCCCACTCTCCACTTTTCATGCGCTTAACCGTGGCGCTAGTCAACAATAATCTGAAAGTTAATGTCACTACGAAATGTGAGATAAATAAGGCAGACAAAGAGTAATAATGTGCCGTATAATCTGGGAGTACATCATCCAACAAAACGAAGAAAAACAGGAACAAGGTTCCTAAAAAAGTTGCAATAAAAACATCCGTGAATTCCTTTAATCGATGACGTCTGAAAATATCACGATACTGACCCAACAAAAAATACACAACAATCCAAAAGACAGGAATAAAAAACAATCCCAACAAAAATTTAGGATCCTGTGATTCAATTTGCCAAAGCTCTTGGCTTCCGGTATTTTCCCAATAAATTTTCCTGAAAGAATAAAGAAAAACCCAGGATATCCAAGCTCCTAATACATCCAAAAGTATGTATTTGAATATCTGAGATTTTTCTTTCATTATTGCCATTTCACCCACTTCAAATTGTCCAAATACACTTC
>JBDLUK010000058.1:0-5380 GCA_039805365.1 Bacteroidota bacterium
CTTTGATAAGCAATATCAACTTGAAAAATAAACTGGCTGAATACTGCCAAACGAAGAAAACTTTTTTCGACTTTCAAGTAGTTGACGGTCATCGTTTGAATGCCTGGATCATGAAGCCCCAAAACTTTGACGAGAACAAAAAATACCCTGTTTTTGTAACGATATACGGCGGTCCTGGCCGAAACACTGTAATGGACATGTACGAATCGCGCAATTACTTGTGGCACCAAATGCTCACACAAAAAGGTTACATCGTGGTCAGTGTAGATCCTCGTGGCACGCAGTTTCGAGGACGTGATTTCAAACATGCGACGTATATGAATCTTGGCAAATTGGAAACCGAAGATTTCATTGCAACTGCCAACTATTTGAAAACCCTTCCTTTTGTTGATGGGCAACACATCAACATCCAAGGATGGAGTTTTGGCGGATACGCCACCAGCCTTTGCATGACAAAAGGTGCGGATGTTTTCAATGCTGGTATTGCGGTTGCACCAGTAACCAATTGGAAATACTACGATAGCATCTACACAGAGCGTTTTTTAAGAACCCCAGGTGAAAATCCAAAAGGATACGAGGACAACTCACCCGTGAACTTTGCGAAAAACTTGAAGGGTCCATTCTTATTGATTCACGGTTCTGCAGACGATAACGTGCATTTCCAAAATTCCATAGACTTTGCGGAAGCATTGATTCAACAAAACAAGAAATTTGATTTCTTCAGCTACCCAAACAAAAATCACGGCATTTCAGGGGGCAAAACAAGATTGCATTTGTTCCAAAAGATGACAGACTTTTTGATGGAAAATAAATAATCCATCATTACCCAAATGAATATTGCAGGCTACCTTCTGGGTGGCCTGTACATTTTAGTATCACTTGCACTGAATACACTGATGTCTATTTGGCTATAGAGTTTCCACTTGCCTTTCTCCCATTGGTACAAATCATAAGTTCCATCGGGACCATAATCTGCATAAATACCTTCCATCATGGCATTCTTGGGTGAAAGATGATCCATCACGATGGCCTTTTTCTTGGGATAATACTTGAAGGATGCGCTCACCTCATCGGCATATTGAAACATCAATCTCTTTTTGGTACCTAGCGGTGTTTCAAACAAACCTTCTCCAAATCTAACCTTTTCGTTGGATACAATTTTTATTACATCCAAGACCTTGGCATTGGTCATGTTGTCTCTTCCATCCCATCCCAACAAGGTATAGGTATCCACTTCCTTTTTACGTCTGGACTTGCACGGAATAATCTCATAGTACAAAGCACCTGGCCATTGTTCAGCATCAAAATATCGAGCATCCCATTTGTCACCATCCCGCTGCGAATCCTTTAATGGGATGGCAAAGAAACGTTTTTCATTCTCATCCCAAATCCAAATTACACCGTAATAAATATGTTCTCCATTTTGCAATGGAACATTCCAATTGATTATGCGAAACCGTTGATCAGGAGACATCAGTTTGGAAAATCTCCAAAAAGCATAATCGGCCAAAAAAGTTTCTTTGTCTGATGAGACCTGGGCCATTTCGACGAGTTTCGTTTCCATCAAATTGGACCAACGAATACGATCATCATCTACCGTTGAAACAGCCAATGAATCATGGTAAGCATCAATGATCAATGCCATTTTCTGTGCATCTTCAATAGATGCACTTAAAGTAGTCTGCGAAAATCCCTTGAAGGAAACGCATACCGCAACTGAGCTTGCCACTATTACCTTGAACTTATTCATGTTCCAATTTCATTTTCATTTTCTCTGCAAACGTCCATCCCAATGTTTTAGCACGAAGTTTGGCTCGCTCTGCAATTTCTCCGGCATAAAGCCTATCTACGGTATCACAAAACAATCTCACCCATTCGTCAAACAACTCCGGTTGAATGCGCATGTGGGCATGTGCATCCCATACTTGTGTTGTATATCCCGCTTTGTCCAACAATACAAAATTCCAAAAAGAAATCATTCGTGGGCGGTGGGTTGGGTAATCTATATTTTTAAAGAATGGTGACAAACCTGGATGTTGGAATACCCCATCATAGAATTGGTCTACCAATGTTGCAACCTGATCCTCCGTTGTAATGTCGACCATCATTCAGCAGCTATTTTTTTGTCTTTAAATCGATAAGAAACCATCACATTGCCTCCAGCGTAGGCTTGACGAAAATTCCAATTGCCATATCCGTGCAGTCCCAAACCCCATTTGTCATTGATGTTTATTCCCAACTCGACAAATGCTGGGATTCCCATCGTGAACTTGGTGAGCTTTTCCCATTCTGTTTTGCTCTGCGGTCTGAAGTCCGCGTATCGTCGCAAATTCATTGACATGCCAATGCCAGACGCAATCCACCATGGAATTCTTTCGCCACGCCATGCATCACCAACCATCAAGGATAAGGTAGATGTCTTATTGAAAAAAGAAGTAATCGAATCATTGGGTGATGAAATCAACTCTCGGCTTAGATCCCATTTCACAGAGGTCAAAGCGCTTTCGCCACGCAGATGATAGGCATATGCAAAATTCATGGCCCTATAATCCGCCGAATTGACGCCAACAGAAAATGACTGCCATCGCATTCCTTGTGTAGGACTCGGATCGTACTGCGCCGCAACAGGAAAAACAAATAACAATAAAAAAAGGAATGGTAGAAACCCGAACTTCATATCCTGAAAACGCATTTCGCAGATTATTTATTGCGAGAGCTCTTTCCTATTCGTGCACGGATACCGATTGATGGGACAAATGTCCATCCTTTCAAATGGAAAGACTCGCCTATCACGTTTTGAAACTGTCCATAATCCTGATAGTAAAAGGACAAGGCAGGTAAAACATAAACGTATTTGTATCCCAATTTCAAATTGACAAAACCACCATAAGCAAAGATGTCACTTTTCTGATCTACAGCTTGGATTGCCAGTGTATTGACCGATCCATCAGGGTTGATGTATTGTGCAAAATCCGTGTTGAAAGTACTGTACTTGAAACGCGTATAATTTCCTACCAATCCCATGGCTATCGAACCATACTCTTCTTCATTGCCAAAAGAATAACTGAAGGTAATGGGCACCATTACATCACGACGGCTGAAATCAAAATTGATGGCGTTCTGAAGCGGCGTTGCCCAAGCTGGAATTGAAACCTTTTGACCTGCATACTGAACGCCTATACTGCCATACCAGCGTTGATCGGTTATATCCTCAACATTACCTACAGGACCTAGAAACTGGTACTGCGCATCAAATACATGAGCACCTGCAGCATACTTGTATCCTATGTCTACGCGGTCTATTAAGCCATAACGCAAATAAAATTGAGAACCTGCGCCAATGGGGTCTGCTGCATAAGCAATGGCTGCCTGCCCAATAATCTCCAAATTCTGGTTTAAAACCTCCGCATCATAAGTGGATAAAGTATCCGCGGAGTTCTGAATGGATGCTATCTGATCAATGTTCAAATCTATGAGCTCCGTGGCCTTGTCAATAGGAGCCGTTGAAATATTCCCTGCGTACTGCCAGCCCGCAGCAAAGTTGTCTTTTGGAGTTACTTTGCCTGAATTTAATACGCTTCTAGGAGCAACGCAACTTTGAAGTACCAGAACCAAAGCCAATAACGAGAGTATATAACGCATAGAGTTGTTTTTGTCTAAGTTAAGATAAATTCAGCCAGAAAAATTTATGAATACATCCTTTCTCTCAGCTCCTTCACTTCTGCACTTTCAATATACTCATCGTAGCTCATGCGTTTATCAATTACTCCCTTTGGCGTGATTTCGATAATGCGATTGGCAACGGTCTCTGTGAATGTATGGTCATGTGAACTGAACAAAGCCACATGCTTCCATTCTTTCATCGCGTTGTTGAATGCAGTGATAGATTCCAAATCCAAGTGATTGGTAGGCTCATCCAACATCAAGCAATTGGCATTTTGCAACATCATTCTGGAAATCATGCATCGTACTTTCTCTCCTCCACTTAAAACAGTGCACTTCTTCATTACCTCTTCACCACTGAACAACATCTTACCCAAGAATCCGCGAACGTAGGTTTCATCTTTGTCCTTAGAATATTGGCGCAACCAATCGATTAGATTGTCGTCACTTTTAAAATACTCCGCATTGTTGTTGGGCAAATAAGCCGTTGTAATGGTTGATCCCCAACTCACTTCCCCACTGTCAGCTTTGAGGTTGTCATTGATGATTTCGAAAAATGCTGTAATGGCCAAGTGATCCTTGGAGAGAATGGCTACTTTGTCTTCTTTGACCAAAGTAAACTCAACATCCTTGAAGAACCAATGACCCGCGTCTGATTTTTTGGAGAGATTCTCAACGCGCAAAATTTGATCGCCGCAATCTCTATCGGGACGGAAAATAATTCCTGGATATTTTCGTGTTGAAGGTTGAATTTGATCGATGACCAATTTGTCCAACAACTTCTTGCGGCTTGTCGCTTGTTTTGATTTGGAGGCATTGGCTGAGAAGCGCTCAACGAACTCCTGCAACTCTTTTCGCTTGTCCTCCATTTTCTTGTTCTGATCTGATCTTTGACGCAATGCCAACTGACTAGACTCGTACCAGAAGGTATAGTTACCCGTGTACAATTGAATCTTACTAAAATCAATATCCACGATGTGGGTACAAACAGAATCCAAGAAGTGACGATCATGGGAAACCACAATCACTGTATTTTGAAAGTCTGCCAAAAAGTTTTCTAACCACGCGATGGTATTTACGTCCAAATCGTTGGTCGGCTCATCGAGCAAAAGAATATCTGGATTCCCGAAAAGCGCTTGTGCCAAAAGCACACGAACTTTTTCTTTACCATTCAACTCCTTTACCAACTTGGTATGCAAACTCTCATGAATACCCAATCCGCTCAACATGTTGGCTGCATCGCTCTCCGCATTCCAACCATCCATTTCTGCAAAGGCTACTTCCAATTCAGCGGCTTTTAATCCATCTTCTTCAGAAAAATCCAATTTGGCATAAATGGCATCTTTGGCTTGCATAATTTCCCAGAGCTTGGAATTCCCCATCAATACAGTCTGCAAAACTGGAATTTCATCATAAACGAAATGATTCTGCTTCAACACACTCATTCGCTGTCCAGGAGCCATCGAAACTCCACCTGTTGTGGTTTCTTGCTCTCCAGCCAATATTTTTAGGAAGGTTGATTTACCTGCACCATTGGCTCCGATAACACCGTAGCAATGTCCAGGTGTGAATTTTAAATTCACTTCATCAAAAAGAATGCGTTTTCCAAAACGCAACGAAAGGTTGTTTACTGTTAGCACAGGTCTATTTTTTTAGCGGCGCAAAGATAGCGTCAATCATTCTTCATTTAAATACAACTCCAACAATCCAGGAGGCA
>JBDLUK010000059.1:0-15659 GCA_039805365.1 Bacteroidota bacterium
GCTTTTCCAGAAATTGATTGGGTAGAGTTTGCCAATGATTTTCTTGAAGATAAATTAGAATTGCACCGATCGCAGTACACTACTCAAATTGAACATTATGACAACTTGGCTTCTACGTTTGATGCGTTGAAGCGAATCAATGTGATCTTGATTGATTTGTGTCGTGACATGTGGACGTACGTTAGCATGGATTATTTTAAGCAGAAGACCAAAGAAGGAGAAGTGGGTTCATCAGCCATGCCCCATAAAGTGAATCCTATCGATTTTGAAAATGCCGAAGGCAACTTGGGATTGGCCAATGCGATGTTTGAGCATTTGTCCGCTAAGCTTCCAATTTCAAGATTGCAGCGCGATTTGACCGACAGTACGGTATTAAGAAATATCGGTGTTCCCATGGGGCATACCATTTTGGCATTGCAAAGCTTGATGAAAGGTTGGGGCAAGTTGTTGTTGAATGAGGCGCAATTGAAGGCGGATTTGGACAAGAACTGGGCTGTTGTTGCTGAGGCAATTCAAACCATTCTTCGACGAGAGAACTATCCTCAACCCTATGAGACATTAAAGAAACTTACTCGGGGAAATGAAATTACACAAAGTTCGATTCAACAGTTTATTGATGAATTGGATGTTAGCGATAAGGTGAAAGCGGAAATGCGTGCAATTACGCCATATACCTACACCGGTGTCCACTTGATGGATGAAGTAGAATAATGAAAAAGCAGGCTTTTAAAGATATCATCGCGTTGTGCAAACCCTACAAAAGGGAATTGCTCTCTAACTTTTTATTGAATATTCTCAACGCTGTTTTATCACTTTTCACCTTCTTAAGTGTAGTGCCATTTCTGTACATTCTTTTCAAGGTAGAAGGGAGTCGCAATCCTGCTCAGAATGCAGGTTGGTGGCAGAAAGCCGAGTCATTGTTAACCAACTATGTTAATGAGCATGGGCAAATAGCGACGCTGATGCTGATGTGTCTGGTGATTGTGGTATTGGCATTTCTAAAAAATGCCTCTAACTACATCGCATTGCTGAGTATCGCTAAGATTCGAACGGCCATTTCAAGGGATTTAAGAAGGGATTTATATAAAAAAGTATTGAAACTTTCCATTGCTTTTTATAGCAATGAAAAGAAAGGCGATTTGATTTCGAGAATGACCAATGACTTGATGGAGATTGAATTTTCTGTCATTGGTGCATTAGAAGGGTTGTTGAAAGCGCCGATCATGTTGGTTTTGAGTTTGGTTACTTTGTTCGTCTTATCATGGAAATTGACCTTGTTCGCACTGATTTTCTTGCCAATTAGTGGCTGGCTGATTTCCAAAATTGCCAAGAGCTTGAAGAATGCGGCCAAACGCGGAAAGGGTAGCTTGGGTGAATTGATTTCTGTGATTGAAGAGACATTGACCGGGATGCGTGTGGTGAAGGTTTTTAATGCTGAGGAATATTTTGCACAGAAGTTTCAAAATGAAAATCAGTCGTATTTCAAATTGATGCACCGTCTGTACAAAAGGGAGTATTTAAGTTCACCGATGTCTGAATTTATTTCCATGGGTGTTATTGCGATATTGCTTTTTGTAGGTGGAAAAATTGTATTGGAAGGTCAAATGTCGGGTGCGATGTTGATTGGTTACTTGGTTGTTTTTTCCCAGGTTATTCAGCCGGCTCGCGCGCTTTCAGAGGCGGTATTCAAAGTGAGTAAAGGTGCAGCATCATTGGATCGAGTTAATGAAATCATGTTGGCGGAGGAGAGCGTTTCTGATCAATTGGATGCGCATGATTTGCATTCTTTTGAAAAGGCGATTGTATTTAAAAATGTTGGATTTTCTTACGGAGATCGGCCTGTACTTCAGAACATCAACTTGACCATAAATAAAGGGGAGATGGTGGCATTGGTGGGGCCATCAGGAAGTGGTAAATCTACTATTGCTTCATTATTGGTAAGGCTAATGGACCCTCAATACGGATCAATTGAAGTGGATGGTCAAGCATTGAATTCAGTACGATTGCACAGTTGGAGAAATCAAGTTGGTGTGGTTACCCAGGATTCTATTTTGTTCAACGATACCATTGCAAGGAACATTGCATTGGGATTTGAGGAGTTAGATATGGAGAGGGTGGTTGCTTCCTCAAAGATTGCTAACGCTTTGGAGTTTATCGCTGCTAATCCTGATGGATTTGATTTTAATGTGGGTGATCAGGGAGGAAGATTATCGGGAGGACAGAAGCAACGGTTGTGTATAGCACGAGCAGTTTACAAGAATCCGCCCCTGTTGATATTGGATGAAGCAACATCAGCCCTTGATACGCAAAGTGAGCAAGTGGTTCAGGAAGCCATCAACAACATGATGCAAGATCGCACAAGTGTTGTCATTGCACATAGGCTCAGCACTGTGCAAAAGGCGGATAGAATCATTGTCATGGACAAGGGGGAAATTGTACAGGAAGGAACCCATGAAGTCCTTATGCAGCAAGAAGGTTTGTACAAAACCTTGGTAGAGTTGCAAGAGATGAGTTAAAAAGTGAATGGTGATGTAAGTTACCTTTCCAGGTTAAAAAGAGTCTTTAACTTTGCTCAGTAAAAAAAACGAATCATGAATTCATTAGTGGCTACCTTAACTTTTAAATGTCCCGCTTGTCGTGAGGGCAGCTTGTACGAAAATCCAAGTTTGTATACTTTTCGCGATTTAAGCAAGAACAAAAAAGTATGTAGCCATTGTGGAGCGGATTTGCAGCCAGAGCCAGGCTTTTATTTTGGTGCGGCCTATGTTTCTTGGGCTTTGACAGTAGCTACTTGGGTGTCTGTATTGGTAGCATTGAAATCTTTCAATGCATGGGGATGGATGGAATTCGGATTTCTAACCCATCCAGGTACTTTTTTGATGTCCGGAATTGGAACGAGTTTGGTATTATTTCCCTACATGTTCCGTTTATCTCGAAGTATTTGGGCCCACATGTTTATCCCTTTCAACGGCGATAAATAATTATTGACAAACCAAGGTGTCAATGTAGGAACCATAGGCGATAAACGCGCCTAGTCCACCCACTACATTCGATCTTAGGTTGAATGGTATCGCAAATGGTCCGCCTCCTGAATTTTCTATGTCATAGATAAACTGAAATGCAGGGTAGTCAATGCTTTGGCCTTTGATTACAAGTGTGTCACCTCTTTTGTAGTATCCTGCCTCCTCATTGAGGTCGTCAAATTTTTCGCTACCGCGTTCAGTTCCCCTGTAGTATGAAAAGTCAAATGAAAGTCCGTTGAAAAAATCATCATTGGTAACGGAATTAAAAGGCCTTACAAAATCAACATCTTTTGGTTTTCCCCTTAGCTCAATATCAGGAACCCAATTCGGGTAGTGGTTGATGCGCTTGGCCGCCCAACGGTAGCAGTTTCCAAGGGTGTCGGGGTCTGATAAGGTTGCGTAAATAAATCCCAATGAGTCTTGCGGATTGCCGCTAGGAGAAGCAAACCACAAACTATCCAAAGGAACCGGATAATTCATCTTGCTGGTGGCATGAATATGCTGACCTTCATGATATACATCCAATCTATATGTTGTACCGTATTTCCCCCAAAATTGTGGGTTAAGTGAGGTGTAAGCGCAAAGGTTACTTGTCGTTAACTGCTCAATAGGAATACCCAACAACTCTGCAACTTGTTGTTGCTGTTCAGGAGTGAGAGTGGCAGCGCTTAATGCAACCAAAGTGTCTGTTGCGCCATTGGCAGTCAATGTTACCACGGCATCGCAGATGTAAAAGTTGGCTAGATCATCAATGGTTAATGGATCAAAATATCCTTGTGAATTGCTAAGAAAGATAATGGGTGGCTCGTTGACATCAATACTACCTTCTACCACCAGTTTTTTTTCTCCTTCAGGAAGTTCGATGGTGATGTCTTTGTCGCATCCCACTATGAATGCAGAAAGGCCGAGTAATGCTATGATTAATTTTTTCACATTACAAAAGTAGACTCACTCGGGCTAAACTAAGTTAATGGATTAACATTTCTTAAAAAAGAAGGGACAACAATGTTTCTCAAAATCAGTTGTAACTTTGAATGGACTCAAAAAAAACGATTAGCAAGATGAAAAAAACATGGTGGATGATGGCAGGAGCGGCCTTTTTGGGCGGTAGCCTTGCATTGGTTGGAAGTGCATTGATCAACAGAAATGCAATGTTGAATTCTTGGAACGGGTCGGGAACACCCGTTGTTTCAACAGGATTTGAAGGTTCCATTCCTGGAGAAATGAATACTGATTTTGTTGCGGCAGCGGAAAGAACAGTGAATTGTGTTGTTCACGTAAAGACTGAAAGCACAGTCAATCCGGGATACAATCCGTGGTTCGATTTTTTTGGATACCAACAGCAACCACAAGTTCAATCTGGAACGGGCTCTGGAGTGATTATCTCAGCAGATGGATACATCATCACAAACAATCACGTAGTTGAAGGAGCGCAAAAATTGGTTGTTACTTTAAACAACAACAAGTCATACTCAGCTGAATTGATAGGTCGAGATCCTTCTACAGACATTGCTATTTTAAAAATTGATGAAAAGAACCTTCCTGCTATTGCATGGGGAAACAGTGAGGACATCCACATCGGCCAATGGGTTCTGGCAGTAGGTAATCCTTTCGAATTGACATCGACAGTTACAGCCGGAATAGTAAGTGCCAAGGCGAGAAATATCAACTTGATTGGAAATCGCCAGACCAATGAAGAAGTATTTCCTGTAGAATCTTTCATCCAGACTGATGCAGCTGTAAATCCAGGGAATAGTGGAGGTGCATTGGTGAATGCCAAAGGCGAATTGATTGGAATTAATACAGCCATTGCTTCAAGAACAGGAGTGTTTACGGGTTATTCGTTCGCAGTACCGACAACAATTGCTAGAAAAGTTGCAACCGATCTGATTGAGTTTGGTCGTGTTCAACGTGCGTTCATCGGTGTTAAGATTGCTGAGGTTAGCGAAGAGATTGCCAAAGAAAAAGACTTGAATGAAGTTGCAGGAGTTTTGGTAGCCGGAATAACCAATGCGGATAGTGAAATGAAAGAGGGTGACGTCATTCTCAAGGTAGGAGATCGCGTTGTGAAGAATGTTCCTCAATTGCAAGAGCAAATAGCGAAGTACCGCCCTGGCGACAAAGTGAAGTTGGGCGTTTGGAGAAGTAAGAAGTGGGTGGATATCGAAGTTACTTTGAAGAACAGAAGTGGGAAAGCGGAGTTGAATAATTTTGATGTCGATGCTGAAGCCAATTTATCAGCTTTGGGTGCAGAGTTCGGTGCTTTAAGTCAAGACGAGATGGTGCGATTACGCTTGAAGGGTGGTGTGAAAATTAAAACCTTGACCCAAGGTAAACTTCGTTCGGCTGGAATCCAACCTGGCTTCATTATCACCAAAGTAGATGAAACCTTGGTAGCAGACACAGAAGGACTTAAGTCGGCCTTAGCTGGTAAGGCCAAGGGTGAAGGTATCATGATTGAAGGTGTTTATCCCAATGGAACTCGCGCCTATTACGGTTTTGGATTGTAAATTTCTGGAAAGAAAATACGACAGGAATCTTTTCCTGTTGTATTTTCGAATCCGGTGAGAAAAAAAATCAATATCGCAATTGATGGTTACTCCTCATGTGGGAAATCAACCATCGCCAAAGCAGTAGCCAAGGCCTTAAATTATTTTTATGTGGATTCTGGGGCGATGTATCGTGCTATCACATTATTTGCTTTACAAAACAACTGTTTTAAGAAGGACAATACCTTAGATGCTGAATCACTTACTCGTGTTTTAGATCATGTTATTGTTTCATTTAAGTACAATACAGAAACAGGAGAGCAAGAGATTTATTTGAATGGTCAAAATGTTCAGAAAGAGATTCGTTCCATACAAGTTTCCAATCATGTCTCAGCGGTTAGTTCTTTAAAGGATGTTCGATTGAAATTGGTTCGATTACAAAAGCGTTTGGCTGAAACCAAAGGTGTTGTGATGGATGGAAGAGACATAGGTACTGTGGTTATGCCGGATGCGGAATTGAAACTTTTCATGATGGCAGATCATTTTATTCGAGCCAAGCGTCGATATGATGAGTTAAAGGCCAACGGTCTTGATGTGCAACTTGAGGAGATTGAAAAGAATATTGCATCAAGAGATGCCATGGACACTTCAAGAGAAATCGATCCATTGCGCCAGGCCGAGGATGCTGTTGTCGTTGACAATTCAAACCTGACTTTAGAGGAGCAATTTCAGTTCGTGGTGGGCCAGGCCATCAAGCGTATAGAAGCTTTGAATTAAAGCTTTTATATTTGGGTGGATTAACACTCCTCTGTGAGATAGATTCTAATTTAGCTGCTCAACTTTTCATCCTTTCTCTTTTCTTTGAAAGGTGAGTAAGAAAATTGTAAAAAATATTTTATCTGTTGCAGTCATTGTTGCACTCTCATCAATGGTTTCTGCACAAGCAGATTTTCAAAAAGTAGCCACGCCTTGGGCGGATTCGATCATTCAAGAATTGAGCTTGGATGAGCAAATTGGTCAGTTGTTTATGGTTCCGGCCTGGACCGACCCCAAGCACCAGTATTTTAATCAAAAGGAAGTTGAGAATTGGATTCTCAATTATGGTGTGGGTGGAATTATTTTTTTTCAAGGAGGTCCGGACAATCAACTGAAAAGAACGTTGCAGTTTCAATCCATGTCTAAAATTCCCATGCTCATAGGAATGGATGCGGAATGGGGTTTGAGTATGCGTTTGGATTCTACAATTCTTTATCCACGTCAAATGACACTTGGTGCAATATCGGATGTCAATCAAATCGAGAAGTTTGCAGAAGAGAGCGCACGACAATTGAAAAGAATGGGGGTTCATTTTAGCTTTTCGCCGGTTGTAGACATCAACAACAATCCCAAGAATCCTGTAATTAGCAATCGATCTTTTGGAGAAGACAGAGCACGCGTTCTTCTTTATTCAATGGCCTTTATGAATGGTTTGCAGAAGCACAATGTTTTGGCATGTGCCAAGCATTTTCCGGGTCATGGAGATACCAATACAGATAGCCATGAGGATATGCCGCTCATTCCTTTTTCAAAGCAAAGATTAGATAGTTTGGAATTGTATCCATATCGTCCTCTTATCGAACATGGTTTGGGCGGGGTGATGACCGGACACTTGCAAGTTCCTGCTTATGAAAGTAATCCCAAAATTCCAGCATCGCTTTCACATTCCTTGGTGACGGATTTGTTGCAAAAGGAGCTGGGCTTTCAAGGTTTGATCATTACTGATGCGCTGAATATGCAAGGCGTAGCGAAAAATTTCAAGGTTGGCGAAATGGAAGCATTGGCGATACAGGCAGGAAATGATATTTTGCTTTTTCCTTCGAGTATTCCCAAGGCAATTGAGGCCATCAAGGCGGCCATGGAACGCGGTGAGATTACGGCAGAGCAGATTCGTGCGCATTGTTATAAAGTACTACAGGCGAAGGAGTGGTGTGGATTGGCATTAGGCGTTTATCCTGTGCGTGCCAACTTGATGGATGATTTGCACAATGAAGGGGCATTGCAAATGAATCAAGATTTGATAAAATCGTCTTTAACGTTGCTACAAAACGACCGCAAAGGATTGGAGTTATGGAATGATTTGAAACGCAAGAAAGCTTTGGTTGTTATTGGTGGTGACTCTACCTATAACGTGGTCAACGCGGTGCAGGAGTATGCGGATGTGTCTGTTATGTATTGGCCCAAAGATGTGGATTCAACTTGGAGCGATACTTTGGACGTTTTGTTGTCTCTGCTCAATGGATACCAGGATGTGGCCTTTGCTTGGGTCAATACTTCAAGCAAAGCGGCGAAGAATTTTGGGGTTTCATCCTATCTGCTCGACCGAATTTCAAATTGGAATACGGATAAGAATGTTTTGGTTTTGATGTTCGCCAATCCTTATGCTTTGATGGGGAATGCAAGTGTTCATAGAAATGATGTTGTTGCAGTCGCTTATCAGGATGATCCATTAACGGAAAGAATGATGGTTGAAGCGTTATTCAGAGCAAGGCCATTTTCTGGACAATTGCCGGTTAGTATAGATGAGACATGGAAAAGTGGGTGGGGAATTTGTATTGCTGGAGGACATAGAATCTCTCGCGGAGTTTTGTCTTCGCCTGAAAGTTTGAATTGGATAAAGTCCAGAAATGTTCCCAATCAATTGACCAAGGCCTATACCGAAAATTATTTTGGTGAATCGGAGTTTGCTAAGCATTCTTTATTTCATTTCAATTGGAATAGGGTAGATTCTATAGCCAACAAAGGATTGGCTGATGGTGCATATCCTGGTTGCCGAATTTTAGTGGTACACAAAGGTGAGATTGTTTATGACCGTGCCTATGGGTATTTAGATGTTAACAAAAAAGAACCAGTTCAATTGAACAGTGTTTATGATTTGGCATCAATTACAAAGATGGCCGGTTCAGGTTTGGCCATGATGTACATGATGGATCAGCATGAATGGTCTCCAACAGGTTGTTTAGGAGATGATTTATACTTCCCTAGGAAGTCACCATATGCCAAAATAAAATGGAAGGATATGTTGTCTCATCAAGCGGGATTAAAGAATTTCATTCCCTTTCATACGATACTTTCAAGCGACCATTGGACCTCTACGACCACAACCGAGGATGGTGTTCAGGTTGCAGACAGTGTGTACACAGATACACTTTTGTACGGTCAAATGAGGGACATAATATTGGGTACTTCCTTAACTGTTCCGGCCAAATATGAATACAGTGATTTGGGTTATTATTTCGTCAAAGAATGGATGGAGAAGAAGACGCAAACCCCATACAGCAATTGGTTGGATGAAAAATTTTATACGCCTATGGGATTGCGTTCTATGGGATATTTACCATTGAACAGAATGAACAAATCGAGAATAGCGCCGACAGAGAATGATAGTGTATTCAGACACCAATTATTGCGCGGATATGTACATGATCAAGGTGCAGCGCTATTGGGCGGTGTAGCGGGGCATGCGGGTCTTTTTTCCAATGCTTATGATTTGGCGGTGGTGATGCAAATGCTCATGAACAAGGGAAATTACGGAGAGTGTCAATGGATAAAATCCTCCACCGTCCAGTACTTTAATCAGAGGCATTTCCCGGGCAATCGACGTGGTTTGATTTTGGACAAGCCAACTTTGGATAAGCTGGGTGGAAGTCCTTCGGCTTTGGCTTCACATGAGAGTTTTGGTCATACTGGTTTTACCGGAACCATGGCTTGGGCCGATCCTGAGCAAGAGTTAATATTTATCTTTCTCAGCAATCGAATTCACCCCACTGTAGACAATAAAAAATTGATCCAACAAAATATCAGAACGCAATTGCATACAGAAGTTTACAAAGAAATATTGTTGCGCAGTGTTCAAGCGAAGTAATTTAGCTTCATGGAAGGTCGTTTGTTGAGAATTGGTATTGTAGGTTACCCAACCTTTGGAGGAAGTGGTGTAGTAGCAACAGAGTTGGGAATGGCCTTGGCTGAAATGGGCCATGAGGTTCATTTTATCACCTATTCACAGCCTGTTCGTTTGAACCGTATCAACAAGAATATTCGATTTCACGAGGTGAATGTGAGCGATTATCCTTTGTTTGTCTACCCTCCTTATGAGTTGGTATTGGCGAGCAAAATGGTGGATGTAGTGAAGTATGAGAAGTTAGATGTACTTCACGTGCATTATGCCATTCCCCATGCTTCTGCGGCCTATATGGCGAAGAAGATTTTGGAAGATGAAGGGATTTTCATTCCTGTGGTAACAACATTGCACGGCACAGATATTACCTTGTTGGGTAAAGACGATTCTTTCAAACCGGTCATCACATTTGCCATTAATCATTCTACGGCTGTAACGGCCGTTTCAGAGAGTTTGAAACAAGACACCTACCAGTATTTTGATATCAAGAAGGATATTTCTGTGGTTCCCAATTTTATTGAGTTGGCTTCGGAATGTGAGCAATGGCGTGAAAGAGCGAGACAGGAATTTGTAACGCCCGACGAGAAAATGTTGGTTCACATTTCCAATTTCCGTCCGGTGAAAAGAATCATGGACGTCTTGGCTATTTTTCAGCGGGTTAAAGATGAGGTGCCTGCACGTTTGATTATGGTAGGTGATGGTCCAGAGCGCCATCGTGCAGAGCAATGGACACGCGACAATGGAATGGTAAATTGCATTGATTTTGTTGGGAATGTCAAAGAACCACAAGAGATCTTAGCTGGAGCGGATTTGTTTGTTTTGCCTTCGGAGTCCGAGAGTTTTGGATTATCAGCATTGGAGGCCATGGCCTTGGGTGTTCCTGTTATTTCAAGCAATACAGGGGGTCTTCCTGAGGTCAATAAAGAAGGGGTTTCAGGACATTTGTGTGGTGTAGGTGAGGTGGATGAAATGGCTGCTAAGTCACTGGATATCTTGAACAATTGGGAGTCTTACTCCAAAGGAGCTCGTGAAGTGGCCGGTGAGTTTGGTATAGAAAGGGTATTGAACATGTATTTGGAAATTTATTATCGTGTAGCAAAATGAAGCAACAAGCAAAACGTCAGCAAATCTCAGAACGTATTTGGGTAGAAAAGCCAAATGCGAATGAAGTTCATATCGAGATTGATCAGAAGATTCCTCGTTGGCAGGAATCATTGCTTTTGGCTTGGTTGATAGCTTGGGCCTTTTGTGGCGGAGTTTTCGTCTATTACGCACTTCAACCTATCGCATGGTCGGATAAAATTTTCTTCATCATTTCATCTTCCTTGTGGTTGTATTTTTTTGTTCGAATAACCAAGGTTTTTCTTTGGAGAAAAATGGGGAAAGAGAAAATTCAGATTCGTTCAGGCGAAATGACCATTCAGAATGCGATTGGAAAATGGGGAAAGGTTGAACATTTCAAATTAAGTACGATTCAAAAGTTGGGAATGATCAAGCAAGATCCCGGAAATTTCTTTGTTTTTTTGGACAATAGTTTTTGGATAATCGGAGGCGAAAAAGTTGGATTTATGAAAGGTTCAACAGCTCATCGCGTTGGCAAACAATTATCCGTAAGAGAGTCAGAATCCTTGGTTAGAATCATGGACTCTGCAATTAAAGCATTTTCAAAGTAATTGCAGAATAGCCTGCACGGCCAATGGATAACCGTTTTCTTTAAGACCCATAATAATCCCATTGCAGACGCTTCCCGTCAAACTTTGGTGACGAAACTCTTCGCGTGAATGAATATTGGAAAGATGAACCTCAATTTTAGGAGCTTGTAAAATTTCTAATGCATCACGTATCGCAACGCTAGTATGCGAATAGCCTCCTGGATTGATGATCAAAGGTTGGTTGTCTCTAATACATCGTTGAATCATGTCAATGATCTCTCCTTCGATATTACTCTGATAAAATTCAAAATCAATGGAAGGGAATTGATGAACCAAAAGGTCTTGAATATCTTTCAATTGAAGGGGGCCGTATTGTTGAACATCCCTTTGTCCCAGAAGATTCAAATTGGGACCATGAATCACGGTAATCTTCATTACTGGGTCATCAAATTGGTGGTTTCATCACGCCAAGTTTGCTCAGTGATACTTGTGCCGTTTTTGAAGTAATAAGCTCCTGAAGTTGAAACGATCTTGCGATAAACATAGGTCTTTCCTTTGGCTCTCACAGTGCGTTCCAATACTTTTTTATTGCCCAAATCGTAAGACCTCTCCGTAATGGCATCTTGCTCTTGTTGGATATTGGCGATGATTTCTGTACGAGATGGTTGTGGCTCCACAACGGCATTTTCAAACAATTCCTCTCGTCTATCAAAGCCTCGATTTTCAGCATCTGCCTTTCTTTGAAGCAAATTCATCTCTGTGCTATGGCGAACTTCATTAAGCGCCATCAGGTTTTCATCTCTTCTATCTTTTTTGTCCGCACTCCATTTTGAAAGATCCTCTTTTTGACTTTCCGTTGAAGAGGTGTTCATTTCACGCTTGGAATTGGCAGCACTGGACCAATATTCTTCATTGCTTTGGTAGTCACCGGTCTTCTCTAGAAATGCCTCTGTATTTCGCTTTTGAAGTTCAGCTCCATAGGTTTGTGTATTGACACCCATTTGCTTTTGCATTTCAAAAGTTCTCAGGTTGCCATTGATGCGTGTCTTTGATCGATCATTGTATGTCTGATCTTCGTATTTTAAATTGTCTTTTTGTGTACTAATCTGATTAATGTTTGAGCGGCGATTTCCATCGTTCTTGCTCAAAGCAAACATCATCTTTTTGTAATTCTCAGTAGTTTCAATTCTTGTATCTCTGTGTGATTGCGCGCTGATTTTCAGCTTTCGGTCTGAGTCGTTGTAAGCAGCAATCTGTTGCGTTGTGCTATCCACACGACGCATGTGCCAACTGTTACCTTCAGATTGAATCGTATTAAGATATTCCGTCTTATTGGTAAGTTCTTCAATTTTTGTTTCTAAGCGCAATTTGTTTTTCTTGCTGAAATAAGTGTCGTAGTTCAAGAAGTTTCTTTTTTCTTGGGCTATGCTATCGGCTTTAAGCGAAGCTCGTTGTCTTCTTGCTTCACGATAGAACGCATCGAGCGCATCTTCAGCGGCAGAACCTCTGATATTACCGCCTCCAGAGTTGGTGTTGGTATTGGACAATGCTTCGTCTAATTTTCTTTTCTTTTCTTTTTCTTCTTCATCCCTTCTTCTTCTCTCAGCCAAAGCATCTTCTTCTTGTTTGGCTAGTGCAGCGCGCATATCAGCCTCCTGCTTAAGACGCTCAGCTTCTTTCATTTGACGTGCAAGCTCATCTGCATCCATCGCATTTTTAAGTTGCGCAATGGTATTTTCTATTGCAGCAATTTGCGATTTAGGATAACCTTCAGCGGGCAATATACCCAATGCTTGATTGTAAAATTCTTTGGATTGCGTCAATTTAGCCAAGTCTTTACCGTTGGCGTTTTTGAACATGTCATCCGCCATTTTCACCAAGTTGTCGTACTCTTTTTTCTTGCGTGCTTTTTCGGCGTCTTCCTTATCCTTCATCTCTTTGGCCACTACCGCATCTTCTTGTGCTTTCATCAAGCCTTTTACCTCATCTATCTTTTCTTGCGGAAGTGATTCTTCAGGTTTAATTGTTTTGGCTTCCTCAAAATTTCCTAATGCTGAAGGGTAGTCTTTTTTATCAATGCTTTTTTGACCCAAAGACATGAGTTCATTATAACGCTTGTTCTTTTTTGCTTGAGCATCTGCATCATTTTTCATCTTGTCCATCAGCTCTTTTGCTTTGGCAATTTGCTCTTTGGGATAAGATTCTTTGGCGAGAATATTACTTGCTTCCTTGTATTTGGCTATCGACTCTTCATATTTAGCGGCTTCAAATAATTTATCCGCATCTCGGATAAGATTGTCATATTCACTGAAGGTGGCATTCTCCTTCATTCGTCTATCAAGCTCAGCAAGTTTCTCAGTTGGCTCTTTGAGCTTGGGTCTCATTTTCTTTGCCTCATTGAATTTGGCTCTGGCTACGTCCCATTGACGATTGTTCATTGCTTCGTCACCTTCAATCATGAGCAAACCATACTTGGCCTCTTCTTTTTTTGCAGCGTCGTCTCCGGACATCAATTCTTTCACCTTGGCAATCTTTTGCTTTGGCAATTCATGTTGCGGGAACATAGCCTGGGCTTGCTCATATTTGGCGATTGCTGCGGCGTAATCTTTAACGATTACTTTTTCATCGCCTTGCTGCAAGAGTTTTTCGAATTCCTTGAACTTGGCTTGATCCGCTTTGTTGGCGCTTTCTACACGCTTTAACTCAGCATCGATTTTTTCTCTTTGTTTTCTGATATATTCTTCGTCCCACCCGATATTATCGGTGTCGCTCATATAGACCGCTTTGGCTGCGGGTTCTTTCATGATGTCCAAGTTGAATCCCATGGGCGCCTTGAAAAGAGAGACCTCCATATCAAATTCGTAACCACCACGCTGTTCCTCTTTGGGTACATTTCGGGTATCAAGTCGGGCCACCTTAGGTGCATACAGATCCTTCGAGAATTTCACATCGTACGTGTGACCCAATTGAAGTTCTTTTTTGATTTTGCCATTTTCAGGAACTGAAATGGTTTCGAACAATCCACCATTTTTATAAATGGTGACCACTGAACCACCGAGTTTTCCTCCATTGTCTTCGTCTTTTACTACGATGTTCAATGAAATGATGGTGTTTTGTGTCCATGCGCTTTTGGCCACCAACAGCAGCAGGAGAATCAAAATTCTCTTGAATGAAAAACTGAAAAAAGTGACTTTGTTTCTCTTCATGAATACATTCGCATGATTTCTTAACGTAAATGTATGAATTTTAGTTACTGGGAGTTTGATTTTTACTTAAAAAATATAGATTTCGCCGTCATTGGGGGTGGGATTGTTGGGATGAGTTCGGCCTATCATTTAAAAAAGAAATATCCAAATTCTAGAATAGTCGTTTTTGAAAGGGATTTCTTTTCGGCAGGTGCTAGTTCACGAAATGCTGGATTTGCTTGCTTTGGTAGTCCGACGGAATTGCTGTCCGACGCAGCTGCAAATGGTTGGGACGCTGTTTTGCCCACTGTACAAAATCGTTTTGTGGGTCTTCAGGCATTACAATCTATTATTCCAATGGAGGCCATGGATGGCTCTATCAATGGGGGAGTTGAAATATTTGAAGCCCATGAAATGGAGAAGTTTCACCATGTATTAGGCGAATTGGACGACATCAACGCCAAGGTAAAAGAGGTATTGGGATTTGCCCCTTATCACGAAGGGCCAAACGCTATGGGCTTGAAGAATATAATTGGGTCAATTCATATTGATCAAGAGGGTATGATTCATCCGGGTAAGATGTTGGGTCAATGGCTTCAAATCAATCGTGCGATGGGAATCGAAGTCCTTTATGGTTTAAATATTGAGGGCATTGATATCGAATCGGGTTCTTTTGAAATCAGGGGGCGTCGTTTTCAACCGGGGCGATTGATGGTTTGCACCAATGGTTTGACTCCAGGCTTAATAAATGGTTTGGATGTCATCCCTGCCAGAAATCAGGTCATTGTGACCAATGAAGTCCTCGATATACCTTGGGATAGGACTTTTCATCTTCGTGAAGGTTACGTCTATTTTAGAAACATTGGAAAGCGCGTTTTAATTGGCGGGGGAAGAGATTTGTTTAGAGAACAGGAATCTACACTTGTAATGGAGGAGACGGAAAATGTGAGGCAATATCTCAAAGAGACCATTGAGAAATTCTTGGGCAAAACAGTGGATATTGAGCATCATTGGAGTGGTATCATGGGAATGGGTGAAACAAAGGGACCCATTATCAAACCGCTATCTGAGAAAACGTATGTTGCAGTAAGAATGGGCGGAATGGGTGTAGCGATTGGAACATGGGTTGGTAAACAATTGGCCAGCATAATGGAATAAAAAAAGGCGACCATTGGTCGCCTTTTTTGAATGATATAAATCGGATTATGCGTTTGCATTCATGCGATCCAAAACGCTCATCACGTCTTTTACCGCAACTGCAGAAGCGTCCAATAAAGCTTTTTCTTCTTCGTTCAATTTGAGTTCGATGATTTTTTCCACTCCGTTCTTTCCCAATACTACTGGAACACCCAAGTAAATATCTTTTAAACCATATT
>JBDLUK010000060.1:0-13097 GCA_039805365.1 Bacteroidota bacterium
TTGTAAAAGAAGATGCTCCTGAGGGCAAGGAGAATTGGTTTGTTATGGTCAATGCTCCTCGACATCTGGATTCATCTCAGGGTGATGATGTTGGACTTGCTCGTGAGCGAATTTTGAAAAAGTTAAAATCTTGTTTGGGAATTGATGTTGCGCCGTTAATCGAGTGTGAAGAAGTTTTGACGCCAGCAATGATTGAAGAACGAACAGGTTCTTATGCAGGTTCGTTGTACGGAACGGCAAGTAACAATGTGTTTTCTTCTTTTTTGCGACATCCCAATTTTCATTCAAAGTTCAAAGGACTCTATTTCGTAGGTGGTAGTGTGCATCCCGGTGGAGGTATACCCTTGTGTCTGAATTCCGCTCGAATTGCGGTAAAGTGTATTGAGCAAGATTTGCAATGATCGAAGTTTTACTCAAGATCCAAAACAATTTTTATTTTCTCTTGAATTTTTTTTCCTTCTTTTTTAGAAATGGAGCCCAAGTATTGTTGTAATCTCTTTTTGTCAATTGCACGTATCTGATCGATGAGAATTTGCGATTGCTTGTCCAAGTACTTTTCGTTAATGGTGTGGCGCAAAATCTCAGCATCTAGATTTACCTGAGAAGTGATTGGGCATATGATTACCGTTGGATGGAAATCATTGAGCAAGGGAGATTGTACTATGATTACCGGTCTAATTTTTCCAGGTTCTTTCCCTTTGTTGGGATTGAGATTTGCCAGCCATACATCAAATGTTTTCATCTAGGAAACTTTCAAAATCTTGCGCTACGTCTAGACTGTTTTTATAAACCGATTGACTTTCTTGAAACAACTTAGAACGAAGTTTTTTTCTTGCATTGTAACGATTGTACATAGCCAATGCCTCATTGATGTAGCGGTTTCGGGGCATGTTGAGTTGCTTGATGACTTTTTCTGTTTCATCAAAAACGTTATCGTCTAATTTGAGGGAAAGCATTTTCATTCTTAAAGTATATACCACAAAGGTATACTATTTTAAGTTTCAAAACAATTATATTTGGGCATGAAGAATTGGCTTGTTGTATTGATGTATGGGGTAGGATGTTTGGGTCTCAAGTTCGTCCCGGACTTGTTTATTCCCTTGAGCATTTGGAGTTTGATCATCACGTTTTTCGTTTTGTTTCAGGAACAGATGACGTTGAAAAATGGGCTCGTGTTTTTGTCAATTGCGGCGATGGGTTGGTTCATAGAGTACATTGGCGTTCACTATCATGTTCCATTTGGTATTTATGAATACGGGGATGGACTGGGTATTAAAGTTCTAGATATTCCCTTGGTGATAGGATTGAATTGGGTGATTGTAACGGTGAGTTCATGGCTTACGGTGGAGTGGGCATTTTCAAAATGGAACAAGTTGACCAAGATTCTGATGTCCGCTTCTTTGATGACAGTCTTAGATATACTTATTGAGCCGGTTGCCCCGCATTTGGATTATTGGATGTTTCAATTGAACTGGCCTCCGGTTCAGAATTACATCGCATGGTTTTGGTTGGGATTATTATTCTCTTTGATGATGAGTATGGTGCAATGGAAGCGTTATTCCAGCACAGGTGTAGTTGTTTGGATGTGCCAATTCTTTTTCTTTTTAATTCTTCAGCTATTTCATTAAAAAGACAAAAGCCTCATCCGTTGATAAGGCTTTTGTTGTAACGTAACCAAAAAACAAAACTTGAAAACTGTGTTAAACAAACAAACACAGGACAAATAAAAGATTGCTAATTGTAATCTATTTACAATTGAAAAGCATGAAATAAAAAAACGCCTCATCTCTGAGGCGTTTCTTTTTATAGTAACAGGTTAGGTAATGTGACGAATTAAGCGATGCTCAACTTCTTCTCCAAATCTTCCAAATACTTGCGGAAGTGTTTGTCTGTTTCTTGTAAGTTGTTCACCGTGCGGCAAGCGTGCAATACAGTTGCGTGGTCTTTTCCTCCGCAATGCGCTCCAATACTGGCCAAGGATGATTTGGTCATCTTCTTTGCAAAATACATCGCGATTTGACGAGCCTGAACGATCTCACGTTTGCGGGTCTTGCTCTTCAATAACTCAATGGGCAAGTCGAAGTAATCACATACCACTTTTTGGATGTAATCAATACTCACCTCACGAGCTGTGTTCTTCACGAACTTGTCAATCATTTGACGCGCCAACTCCAAGTTGATGTTCTTTTTGTTCAATGATGCTTGAGCGATCAATGAAATCAAAGCTCCTTCTAATTCGCGAATGTTGGTTGTAATGCTGTATCCCAAGTATTCAACTACATCTTCTGGAAGTTCAATTCCATCAGCATACATCTTCTTGCGAAGAATAGCGATGCGGGTTTCCAATGTAGGAACTTGCAAATCTGCACTCAATCCCCATTTGAAACGAGACAACAAACGTTGCTCCATTCCTTGCATTTCGACAGGAGGCTTATCACTTGTTAAAATGATTTGCTTTCCAGTTTGGTGCAAGTGATTGAAGATGTGGAAGAATACATCTTGTGTTTTTTCTTTTCCAGCAAAAAATTGAACATCATCGATAATCAATACATCCATCATTTGATAGAAGTGAGAAAAGTCGTTGACTGTATTGTTTTTCACAGCATCAATGAATTGATGTGTGAATTTTTCTGAACTTACGTAAAGAACGGTCTTCTCTGGATACTTGGCTTTGATTTCCAATCCAATGGAATGTCCCAAATGGGTTTTACCCAATCCAACACCACCATATATCAATAGCGGATTGAAGGCGGTTCCACCAGGCTTGTTGGCCACAGCATATCCAGCGCTTCTCGCCAAACGATTGCTATCACCTTCAACGAAGTTCTCAAAAGAGTAGTTTGGATTCAAATTGGAGTCAACTTGAATCTTGCGAAGTCCAGGAATAATGAAAGGATTTTTAATGGGAGATTCACCCATATCCAATGGCATGCTAACTGGAGCATTTTTGGTTGCCTTGCGATCACCTGTTGGAACTTTGATAGTGAATGGGTGGTTGTTGTTGTCCATAATAATGGAATACTCCAAACGACCTTCTGTACCCAATTCCTTCTTGATGATTTTCTTCAACAAAGAAACGTAGTGCTCTTCTAACCACTCGTAGAAAAATTGTGAGGGAACTTGTATAGTTAAAACGCTGTTCTCTAATTTAACAGGTTTAATCGGTTCAAACCAAGTCTTAAATCCTTGTGGGCTTACATTGTCTTTGATGACAGATAAGCAGTTGTTCCAAACTTGAAATTGATCCTTCTTGGATGCCATAATATTGTTAGGTAATAAGAATTTTTTTGTTTAGGTCTTGTCCGTGTTATTCACACTGACACTACAAAAAAAGTAATAAAAAAGTGAAAAAAAAAAATTATTACTCTTGATTTGTAAGAATTTTTGATTATGTAGATAAATCAGGCCTTTCAGGGGTTTTGTTGACAGTCAGTAAGTTAACAAAATAGGTGATTTTTTTGTGTTTTTGAAATGATTTTTTATTTCATTTGAAATATGTTGAAATCCTCTAGTTTAATTCGTGTTCGATATGCCGAAACGGATGCCATGAAATATGTTTACTATGGTAATTATGCGACTTATTTTGAAGTGGCGCGTGTCGAGTTGTTGAGAACCTATGGACTCTCTTATAGGGAGTTAGAGGAGATGGGGGTGTGGATGCCTGTCAGGGACTTTCAAATCGAATACAAGCTTCCCGCTGTATATGACGATGAATTATCAATTGAAGTGGAGGTGAAAGCCTTGCCTGGTTCTCGAATGGTCTTTGATTATGTTACGCGCCGTGGTGATCAAATATTGAATACCGCCTCTACGACTTTGGTTTTTGTTTCTGCCGATTCAGGTCGTCCAGTTCGCTGTCCCGATGCGCTTTTACAAATTATATCTCCTTTTTTCCCTGTGAATTAAGGCATGATGAGCAATCGACCTTCATCTGTTTCTGTTTTGTCCCATACTATTGGATATTGAGGAATCCACAAGTTTCCTTTGTTGTGAATTTCTGCATGCAAGTACTGAATAGGATGCACAGAAATATCCTGTAAGCTATTGTGATGCACCGATAGATTCTGACTAATCCACTTACTACCGTCGATTTTTCCAATTGCATTAGAATACAACCAACCAAATGTCGATTTTCCTCTGATGGTAATGTCTCCAGTTCCTTTTGGGTATTCAAAGCGAGTTGAATCATTGGAAATCAACCAAACCGAATTGCAATTGGCGTCGTTGTAATAAACTTGCAAGGATTGACGTAAAGTATCTGAGCATATAAGTGATCCCTGAGATTGAATATCGAATTCATAAAAGAAAGGAGCGTAGATATGAATCAGTATTCTTCTTTTCTTATTCCGAATCAAGTTGCAGGTGTTCTCGTTTCTTACCTCTAACGAATTTTTGGATTTGTTAAAAGTAATATCACCCAATAGATTGATGGGCCCTTCGACAGTGTAATGCCAATTGGAATCTATGTGTAGGATGTAGTCGACATTGCTTTTAAGTGTCAAACGAGTGAATTCAGATAATGATCCTTCCAATCGACCATCGATTCCCGCAAGTTGTAGACAATCAGGCGCATCTGGCCGATTGCAACTCACAGCGGCGAGCAGAACAACCCAAGTAATATTTATAAATCTATTCCGCATCCAAATTCTCCGTGATCGGCTTTTGCCCAATGCGTGAACAATCCCGCATAAATAAAACAACGTTTCCCAAAGCCTGGCAGGTTAGCCAAGTTTCTCCTTATCGATAGTCGATGGTAGAGGGGGCCATTCTCCTTCCAAGGACTATATAGATAGATGCCTTGCTGAATAGAGAAAGTAGTATAGCCAAAAATGCTTTGGTATCCAATGGCCAATCCCGCTTGCATACATTGCTCCGGTGAAGCATTGATTCCTTTGTACTCCATCCATAGCTTTTTCAATGCGGACTGATATAAGTAATCTATACCGATAGAATATCGATGACGCCAGTTGAGGGCTCTTACATAATTGAATTGAAAATTACCGATGGGGTATTTTTTGCCCAATGGCTGAAAAGTTTCTTTTAGTCCTCCTGCCAAGGTGAATGTGAAAAAACGAGAGCCATGAAAATAGGGAAGGATATCAATAATGTTTATCGCCCTTCTGCCTCTGATCATTCGCGGTTGGTTGGACAAGGTCAATTGGAAATTGTTGGTTCCCAAATTGGGCAATTGATATGCCCCATTGGAGAGATGTGTCATTCTTAATCCCAACAACCAATCTGTTTTTTCAGTTTGAACAATGGGATATTGTACATGCAAAACCATTGAGGCATTGAGATGAGTGCTGATTACAGGGGACTGGTGGTTGTTGATCAAATCCCACGTCTTGGTGCTATATCCCAAACCCAATCCCATGCCGTAGAATAAGGAGCGCTTTGAACTGATATATGGTCGGTACATCATGTAGTTCAAAGCAAATTGATTTCCCAATTGTTTGGGATTTCCGGTGGTGCTCCAATACAACTCGACGCCGGTGATGGGCTGTCTTTGGTACGTGCCCCACCAAGAAAAAGTTCTCCTTCGAAGCAATTGTATGGACATGCCGAAAGTTTGACCTTTTATTAAATGTTGCATCTCTTCGCGATGCGGAACAATTTGTCCAAACATCACTTGGGGTACCAAATGAAATTTTTCCGAAGAATCTCCAGTAGGCCAATTGGTGCTATTGGTTTGAGAAAAACTGTGGGTGCAGGACAGAAGAAATGCTAATGTTATGATTAATCGATTAACTTTTTCCATTCTCCAATTTGATGATCAATCCAAAAATTCTTTTCGAATGCAAGACGCGCATTTCGACTGAACTGAGTGCGTTCTGTTTCGTGGTCAATTAAGAAAGCCCATTTCTCGGCAAGCATTTCAGCATTGGTGGGTTCAAAAGTATCACCACAACTGTTTTGTGTAATTAGCTCTTGTGTACCTCCGGTATTAGAACCTAGTAATGGAAGGCCTGCGCGCATACCTTCTATGGTTACCATGCCAAAAGTTTCGTTTAAGCTGGGAACAATCAAAAGATTGGATTCAGCAAAAAGATCGGTCAAATCAAAAGTAAAGGGTAAAAATTGAACGTTGTCTTGTAAGTCCAAGTGACGTACTTTCTTTCGGTTCTCTTTTTCATACACCTGTCCTTCTCCCAATGTACTTTCACCAACGAAAGTCAAATGAATTTGTGGATAGTTCTTGTGCAAGAGTTGAAGAGCATTGATGACGGAGTGTTGGTTTTTTTGTTCATCCCAACGACCAACAACCAGTGCTTTAAAAGGCCCTTGCGTGTATGGTGCAGATTGCTTAGCATCAGGAAGGGCCAATGGGATGGTCTTGATTCTATCCTTGGGGAATAAAGTCAATGTTTCAATTTGATGTTTCAAATATTCGGAGAGACATACCCAAGTATCAATTTGCGACATTCTCCAACGATGCAGAAGATCTTTTTTTGCATGGGCAATTTGCATCGCTTGGTGGTACAATAATTTAGTGCCTGGGGTGAAAAATTTGGTCCATGCCATAAGGTCCATGTCTCTTGGGTCACGGAACCACCACCAATCTATTTGATGTTGTTTGGTTAATTTTCTGAGTTTCCAAGCTTTCGACCAATCCATGTATCGTCTATTTCTTGAAACAGGAACAACAGATAGGCCTTTTTCTGATGCGATTTTAAACATCGGACTTTCCTCAACCAAGAAAAGCGTCACCTGAAATCCTGCGTCTTTCATGTAACTCGCATATCGTATGGTATTGAGTTCAAGACCACCTTTGCTCAATGAGGAGCAATAAAATCCAATGTGTTTTGTTGCTTGGGTCATCAGTCAAAAATATCGTGCATCATTAAAGCTTCGGACAATTCGCCAACGGCTTTGATATCTCCATTCTTCTTTGCCAATCTTCGACCATCCAGAAATGCATCAACGGCTTTTTCATTCTCGCCAACAGCTTCGTACATTTTTCCCAATTGATAATAGCAAGCCAAGTAATCAGGATGTGAGGTTTGAAGTTTATTCAATATTAAAATAGCTTCTGGGAGATTGCCTTCTTTTTGATTTTCTAAAGCCAAAGCGTAATGTAAGAATGGGTCATCCGAATGGGTGGCCAACATTTCCTCAATCCACTTTTTGCGATTCTCCATTATTGATTGATCGAAACCGTAAGTCCTTGTTGTGATAAAATTTTGTGAAAGGGGTTTAGTGTCTCAAACTTCCCTTTCTTGATGGTGCATTTGCCCTTGTAATGAACGATAAATGCGCATTGCTCCGCTTGCAGCGGTTCATGGCCCATGATATTGATCAAACAATGAATCACATGCTCAAAGGTGTTGAAGTCGTTGTGTAAGATCAGCGCGCACTCCTCTTCATTGACCAATGATGATTGAATATCTGACTGTTCTTGATAAGCGGACATAAGTTTCACTTTTGTTGCAACGAATATAAGCATGTGAATTGCTTATTTTTGTTTTCATGAAAAAGTTTTATTTCGTTTTAACTGCTGTATGTTTTTCAATAGGAAACTTGAAAGCACAAGTGCAGAAAAATGTTTGGGAAGATCAGTTCAAACAATTGGGACCTGAATTGGCTACGCCCAATGAACAGCGAACTGCTAGCGGGGCACCTGGGGTTAAATACTGGCAGCAGCAGGTGGATTATACCATGAATATCAAAATTGATGATGCCACACAGAAGTTGTATGGTGAAGAGTGGATTACTTACCACAACTTCTCACCGGATCAATTGACGTATTTGTGGATTCAATTGGATCAAAACAACATGGCCAAAGAAAGCGATGCGCAAAAAATTGAGCAGTCGCGTATCAGTGACAAAATGAGTTACAATGACATCATTGACCTCGAACCCTGGTATGATGGTGGATTTAAAGTGGTTGAAGTAAAGGACAAAGCGGGTAAAGATTTGAAATGTGTCATCAACCAAACGATGATGCGCATTGATTTGCCTCAACCTTTGAAGTCAGGTGGAGTATACTCTTTTAAGATCAAGTGGTGGTACAATATCAACGACCGCCTACGTTTGGGTGGTAGAAGTGGTTACGAATATTTTGAAGAAGACAAGAATTACTTGTATACCATGGCCCAGTTTTATCCACGTTTGGCTGCATACATGGATTACTCCGGATGGCAGAACAAACAGTTCCTTGGCGCTGGAGAATTCACTTTGGATTTTGGTAATTACACAGTAAATATTACAATGCCTGAAGATCATGTCGTGGCTTCCACAGGTGAGTTGCAAAACGCTAAGAGTGTATTAACAGCAGAGCAACAAGCACGTTTTGAAAAGGCAAAGAAAACATTTGATGCTCCCGTTTTAATTATAACCCAGGAGGAAGCGACGGCCAACGAAAAGGAAGGTACGAGCAAGGAAAAGACTTGGACTTTCAAGGCGGACAATGTTCGAGATTTTGCTTTTGCATCTTCTAGAAAATTTATCTGGGATGCTATGGCGGTTCAGGTAGGCAATAAAACTCCTCTAGCGATGAGTTTCTATCCCAAGGAAGCCAATCCGCTTTGGGGCCAATTTTCGACTAGAGCAGTTGCGCATACTTTGAAAGTGTATAGTAAATACACCATTGATTATCCTTATCCAGTGGCTCAAAGTATCAATGCCAAGTGGATTGGTATGGAGTATCCGATGATTTGTTTCAATGGTGGTCGTCCAGAATCAGATGGCACTTACACGGAGTCAACCAAGTATGCAACGTTGGGCGTAATCATTCATGAAGTAGGACATAATTTCTTCCCGATGATCATCAACAGCGATGAGCGCCAATGGACATGGATGGATGAAGGATTGAATACTTTCATGCAATACATGGCCGAAAAAGAGTGGGATGCAAATTATCCCACCAGAAGAGGGCCAGCTAGAAACATCGTCGATTACATGAAAGGTGACAAAACCAAAATGTCGCCCATCATGACCAACAGTGAGAGCATTTACCAATTTGGCAACAATGCCTATGGCAAGCCTGCAACAGCTTTGAATATTTTGCGTGAGACTGTTATGGGGAGAGAGTTGTTTGATTACGCTTTCAAAGAGTATTGTCGCCGATGGGCATTTAAACATCCAACACCTGAGGATTTCTTCAGAACAATGGAAGATGCGAGCGCTGTGGATTTGGATTGGTTCTGGAGAGGTTGGTTTTATGGAACCGACCATTGTGACATGGCATTGAAAGAAGTGAAATTGTTTGTTTTGGATACAGAGAATCCAACTGTGGAGAAGGAAGCTGATCGTCAAAAGAAATTGAATCAACCCAAGGACATTAGTTTGATGAGAGATCGTGAAGAGAAATTACCAACTTGGGTGGAGATGGATCCTGTTTCTCGTGACTTTTATTATTACTATGATCCTTACAAAGTAACCAAGACGGACACGAAGAATTACGAGGAATTTCAAAAGTCATTGAACGATGACGAGAAGAAGTTGATGGCGAAAAAGCGTTACTACTATCAATTGACTGTAGAGAATGTTGGTGGATTGATCATGCCATTAATCTTTGAGTTTACTTTGGAAGATGGTACCAAAAAGCAATTTAAAATTCCTGCGGAGATTTGGAAAATGTCAGAACCCACGGTAACCAAAGTCTTTGTTTTGGATCAACCAGCCAAAGAAATTGCATTGGATCCATTGTTGGAAACGGCAGACGTAGAATTGAACAACAATTACTGGCCTGCTAAAGTGGTTCCCACAAGATTTGATTTGTTCAAGGAAAAACGTGGCAGAGCACAAGAAGAAAATGAAATGCAAAAAGCAAGACGCGAAAATCAATAATCGCTATTGATTTTCTTTGGCTGTAATTTCAAATTCAACCATATAAGGGGCCTCCATGTGAGGCCCTATTTTTTGCGCCAAGGTGTAATGGTAAGTTCCAAATTGTTGGTATTGATGAGAAGTTGAAAGATCAACATCAAAATTCAGGTAATCCAAAGCTTTGTCTCCGTTGAATGTCCCATCCGCATTGCGAATGATGATGTCCATTTCATGGCTTACTTTATTACCTAATGGATCGGTTTCTGTCCATTCGATGGGCAACTTGTCGTAAGGATAATGAACTGCACATTGCAAGTCCAAATGCAGGGTATAGGTGTGGGCATTTTGTTGAACATTCCAATCCCATTCAATGGGATCTTTCCAAATCATCTCCTTTCCAAAATCATGTTCAAAGGACAAAGAACTCTTGTCTTTGCAACCCAATATCCCTATGGCTAGCGCCAACATTGAAAGTTTATTTCGCATCAAAATTCAGTTCTTTTTCAAATATGACTTTTCCTTGGGTGTCGTGATAGCTTACCGATAGTTTTCTGTTTTTGTTCTCACCTCGGACATGCAATTGTGCAAAGTGTCTTTGCGAAACGATTGTTCCATCCATGCGGAATTCATTCTTCTCTGCCGACATGTCAGACGCACCAGATGTAAGCGGAGAGGACGTTAAATCATAGGTGGTGAAATCGCCACTTTTCAATTTGCTGATTTCGCCACAATGTCTATCTCCTGATAGAAAAACAACATTCTTAATATTGTTTGTGATGAGTAGATCTCGGATATAAGCGCGTTCTTCGGCGTAGTTGCTGTAGTTCTCATACACTGCTGCCGAGTTGATGAATTGTCCTCCGATACAAATCACTTTGAATGAAGCCGAGCTGGATTTTAAAGCTTGAATCAACCATGAAATTTGTTCGTGTCCCAAGATGGTTGGTCCTTTTGAAAAAGACAAATAGGGAGCCATATTGACATCGTGTCGGGTTCTGTTGAAGCGATTGTCTAAAAAGAAGAAATCCACATCCCCAATTGTTGTCATGGATGTGATGCCATCTAATCCAGACATTCCAATGGACGGATTGGGCCAAAAGTGAGCAAATGCTTCTTTGCTTTTGTCTTTTAAAATAAAACTGCCATTGCTGTCATTGGGACCAAAATCGTGATCATCCCAAATGGCATAATTGGGGACATATCTAAATATAGAATCCAATCTTGGGTGCATGCGGGATTGTGCATATCGCGCAACCATTCCTTCTTGGCTATCCCAATCTCCTTCTCGAAAATACACGTTGTCTCCTAACCAAATCATGGCGTCCGGTTGAAGCGCTGCGATGCTATTGAAAATCAATTCACCTCCACCATAAGATTTTCCAGGACGGTCGTACGGGAGATCATTGAGGTATGCACAAGATCCAAACGCGATATCCAAATCAGGTGCGTTGGTCCGGTATTTCCACAAAGGTTGAGTGGTAAAAGAAATGGAGTCATGATTTAGGCGTGAAATATTCTTTGACTTTACCCAATAAGTCGTGTTGGGTTTCAAAAGATGAAATTCCGCAATGGTGGAAAATCCGAATTTTTTATCGAGCTCAAAATCGAAAGTTTGAATAAAGTTTTTTCCTTCATACAAATCCAACTTTATGATGGGTGTTCCCATACGCGCATTGGATTGCCCTTTGCGCATGACAAAAATTTTGGCATCGCGAATCCCAACTTGACCGATGGTCCAAAACAAAGTGTCCTCTGTCCTGATATTTTTTGCGGTTTGTCCTTGGATATTTAATGCGAAGAAGCACGCAACAAGGATAGCAAAGGCTCTGTAGCTTTTTTCCATGAGAATTTGGATTGAATGATGGATTGAACTTCCGCACGCGAATGCTGAAATTCTTGGTTTAGAAGTGAAATGATATTGTCCACATATTCATCATCACTATCAGCGACGAATAGAATTTTTTTGAGTTCTTCATCAAAAGCTTCAGCAGCAATGTCAGAACACACAACCGGAAGTCCCATGCTGAGCGCTTCAAGTATTTTATTTTGCATACCTGATCCCAGCGACATTGGAGCAACGAAGACGCTGCCTCTTTCATAGGCCTTTCTAATATCATCCATCCAACCGGTTATTTCAATCCGGGAATCTTTCAAATTTTGTTGAAGACTTCGATGAGGCTCAGCACCAGCGATGATGAGCTTCACATTAGGAAGTTTTTTCCAGAGCAATGGCATGATTTGAAGCCCCAGTCTTAACGCAGCATCCACATTGGGTGGATAGTTCATGTTGCCTGTGAAGATTACCGCGTTTTCGTGCTTGGAATTGTTGGCGGAGAAAAAATCAAAATCTATTCCGTTCGAAATAATCTCGAATTTTTTGTCGTCAGGAAGTGCGATGCTATTGGCGTCTTTTTGAGAGATAATGGTGAGGTGATCAAAGTAATGTGAAATCACTTTTTCATATTTGCTCACGCGCTCAAATTCATCCTTCCAAAACCATCGTGTTAACCAATGGCTTTTTTGACAACGTTTCTTCAATCCCAAACTCAAAGCATCCATGTAGTCCAAAGTTTTGAGAATATCATGTAAGTTTTTTGAGTATTCAGTCGTTCGAATCATCTGTGAATAGATGACATCAGGTCGAATTATTTCTACCAACGATTCAAATTGACGATGCGCATGTCTTTGATGAAAGAGCAATACTTGCCAAGGCTGTTGACTCCAAATGCCTTTGAGAAGACTCAGGGGAATGAGTATGTGTGAAAGTGAAATGAAGTACCAATGACCGCCCAAAGTTTGAAGAGCTTGTAACTGATTTGAAGTTACTTTTTCGAAATGAAAGCATATCACATGCACATCATTTCCTGCTTCAATCATTGATTTGATTTGGTGATACGCACGAAGCTTGTCTCCTTTTTCCAAAGGAAATGGAATTCGTGAAAGCGTAACTACCATCTTCATTTTTGAACCTCTTTATAAAATTGAATCAATTCTTTGGTGATGATTCGGTTGTCAAAATGGGTTTCAGCAAATTGACGAGCATTTTTTTCGAGTCGCTCTTTTTTCCCTTCCTTGTTGATCAGGCTATCTATGGCCTGTATCCACTCAGAAGTAGAATCTGCGATGAGAATATTATCTTTTTCTTTGTAATCTATACCAATGGCTCCAATTGTAGAGCTGATGATGGCTTTTCCCAATGCCATTCCTTCGATAATCTTAACGCGCACGCCGCCACCGGATAAGATAGGAACCACCATGACATCATGCGCTTGCATGTATTGGGTTGCGTCGTCCACTTCACCTTCGATGAATACCTGAGGTACATTCAG
>JBDLUK010000061.1:0-13001 GCA_039805365.1 Bacteroidota bacterium
GTTGAACTAAAAGCCAACGGTGAAAAGTACAGAAGAAAATTGGTAAAGCAATAAAATGGGACTGAAAGGCTGGATTGCCCTGCCATTGGCAAAATGGGTAAGAAAAAAAGTGTTGAAGGAAAGTGAAAATGCCGTTCAGCATCAGAAAAATATCCTTGATGGTCTTATCAAGCGAGCATTAAAAACGAAATATGGCCAGGATCATCAATTTGATAAAATCAAAACATATGATGATTTTGTTGCCAAAAACCCCATACACCAATACGAAGATTTAATTCCATACATCAACCGAATCAAAGCTGGTGAGAAGGATGTCCTTTGGCCAGGCCTTCCACTATATTTTGCCAAAACATCGGGAACCACTGCTGGTGCCAAATATATACCCATCAGCCATGAGAGTATGCCGCATCACATTGCAGCAGCTAGAAATGCACTATTGTGTTATATTGCAATCAGTGGAAACTATCATTTTGTAGATGGAAAAATGATTTTCCTTCAAGGGAGTCCCGAATTGGATTACTTGGCATCTGGCATTGCTGTGGGAAGATTGAGTGGCATCGTCGCGCATCACATACCGCAATACCTGCAGAAAAATAGGCTGCCAAAATTCGAAACCAATTGTATCGAAGATTGGGAAACCAAAGTAAATACGATTGCGCAAGAAACCATTCCGCAGGATATGCGCTTGATTTCAGGCATCCCCAGTTGGGTGCAGATGTATTTTGAGACTCTGCTACAACAAACTGGAAAAAAGAATGTCCGAGAAATATTCCCCAACTTCAGTTTGTTCGTTTTTGGTGGTGTCCATTACGAACCCTACAGAAAGAAAATGGAATTGCTCATGGGTGGGAAAATAGATACCATCGAAACCTTCCCAGCTAGCGAAGGATTCTTTGCCTACCAAGACGATTTACATCGGGATGACTTGCTTTTAAATACAAACGCAGGAATTTTTTACGAGTTTGTTGAAGCTGCACATTACTTTGACGAGCATCCCAAAAGGATTCCATTGTGGGAAGTAAAGGAGAATGTGCAGTACGCATTAATTCTCAGTACCAATGCGGGTTTGTGGAGTTACAGCATTGGGGACACAATCAAATTCACCTCCGTAAAACCATACAAAATTAAAGTTACAGGTCGTATCAAACATTATACAAGCGCATTTGGAGAGCACGTCATTGCTGAAGAAGTAGAACAAACCATGCAAAAAGCCATGGACAAGTTCAATTTTTCTATAACTGAATTTCACGTTGCTCCCCAAGTCAATGTTACCAATGAACTCCCCTATCATGAGTGGTTCATTGAGGTCAACGATATGCCCAATGACCTAGAGGCAGTAAGAAAGTTCATGGATCAATGTATGACTGAGCAGAACATCTATTACCGCGACTTGATTGAAGGGAAAGTTTTACAACCTCTGAAAATCAAATGTGTCAATAAAAATGCCTTCCAAGAAGTCATGAAAAAAAATGGTAAGCTAGGCGGACAAAACAAAGTGCCACGCCTAGCCAACCATCGAGAATTTGCAGATTTATTCTAAATTTTATTCGCCGCCCAAACGCATTCTGAATCCCACGTACATCATTCTTCCGAAAGCTGGCGCATAAGAAAAATTGCTGTCAAATGTGGTTGATCCTGATTCGGGGTGGCTATATACTACAACACGATTTTGGCGATAGTTGAAAATGTTTTCAACGCCCAAATAGACATCCCATTTCTCTTCTTTGGCCAATGCAATCTGACCATTGATCATCCAAAAAGTAGGGCTATATGCGCCAACACCAAAAAGCGTATCGTCCTGATGCATGGGCATGCGCTGACGGTCACTCCATTTGGCTGTTACATCAAATAACACTCGTTGATTTTTACCAAACATTTTCGTGCTATAAGCGATGTTCGAATACAACTTATTCTTGCTGATAAATGGCAAATCTCGTCGACCCGTGGCGTAATCAACATAGGCGTTGACGTATCGGTATGCCAAACGAATATCTAATCTTTTCAATGGAGAAAATTGTGTCTCAAATTGAGCAGTTTGAGAAATGGATCGCGCGCCGCCATCCTGATCAAGTGCATACATCTTCAAATACCCAACTGAGTCCCAATCCATCACCACTTGTTGATCAAACTGGGTATGAAAAACATCCACACTCCAGGTCATTTTACGATGAAACATTTTGGTATCTCCAGAAATTACAAACCCTGTATTCACCGCTGACTCCATCGGCAAACCATTCGGATAATCGCCGCTGGGTTGAATCTGTACCACACGATTTGAAGCCAAAACTCCAGGATTGTCTAGAATGGGATTCACCACACGACGACCTTTACCTGCCATCAATTTGACATGGACATTCTCTCTCAAAGAATACCTCAAATGGACTCTTGGCGTCAATAGACCGCCATAATAATTGTGATAATCGTACCGCGCACCTATGATGGCCTGTATCAGATCATCATGGTTCCAAGAAAATTCAGAGAAGGCACCAACAACATTCTCGGTCCTATTAAATCCACCCCATTGGTGAAATTGCTCACGGTACTCATCCCAATTCCAAGAAATACCATTGGTCCATTTCACATCGTGGGTCCACTCCAATGCATGCATCGCAACAGCCCTCAGATTTCTTTGATTTCCTGAATATACATTTTCATCTGCTGGCAATCCCTCCTGCTGAAAACGCATGTGATAATCGGTAAAGCTCAATTGCGTTCCTATGCTCTGCTCCTTCTCTCTTTCGAGCACCCAACCATTCTTGAGATAAACACCATAACGCTCCTGTGAGCTTTGTAAATTCAATGGCGCCGTAAAATGCTCATAGGTTCCGAATTTGGAATTATAGTTCAACGCTGTAACAGTATAATCGCCACGATATCCTTCATTCCCCTCGTAACTCGCGTGCAATCTACCGTTGAATTCACGCCCTGTTGGATTGTCCAAAAATCCATCGTGGTTCATATCAAATCTACCTTCATTCAAAGCCAAATGAGACGACCAATCCCAATTGAAGTGATCACCAACTGAATGATGCGATACCGTATTCCATTCATATCGTCCCTGATTTCCAGCATAACCATTCAAGAAAAAACGTTCCTTCATTTCGGCACCCTTGTGCGCAACATTGATCTGTCCTGCAATACTCTCATAGCCAGGGATAATAGATCCTGCTCCTTTGGAAATATTGATTTCTTTGATCCACGGTCCTGGCTCCCATCCCAAACCATATACGGTTGCCAATCCGCGTAAATCAGGAATATTGTCTGACATCAATTGCGCATACTTTCCATCTAGGCCCAACATTTTGATTTGCCTGGTTCCTGAAATACCGTCGGTGAAAGACGCGTCTACACTTGCGTTGGTCTCAAAACTTTCAGAGAGATTACAGCACGCGGCTTTGCACAATTCCTGTTCCGTCATGGTTTGAAAAAGATGTGGATCCTTGCCGTGCAAATGTTGACTTCCGGCATGCTCCTCGATTTCCAACCGCTCCATTTCGTTGATTTTAAGTTCAACGCGATACTCAGAAATTTCATTGACGATTAATTCAAATGGATGATATGGTGCCATTTGAAAAACCAAGATATTGTGATTGGGAATTTTTCCAATTTTAAAAACACCAGCCTCGTTGGATAACGTTCCCGCTTGGCTATTCTTCCAAAAAATGGCAACGTACTCCAAAGGTTGTTGGGTTTCAGCATCCACAACAATTCCCGAGATTGTTTGTCCCCATGACATGGAAACCACCATGCACATGAGCAGCATAATAACCGATGGGCGCATCAATGATCTTTTAAGTCTCTGTATTTGCAGCAACCATGGACGCGATCATATTGTGCGTCTGTGCATGTACTTTTCTCGGTATCATATCCTGCTTCGTTTAATAGCACGTGCATCTGATTGACAGAAATTTTAGCAGATTTAAAAACAACATGGACTTGATGCGTTTTCAAATCGTAATCCACTGCAACAACACCCTTTACATCGAGCGCATTTTCAATGGTCTTTTCGCACATTCCACAGACACCTGCAACCCAGAAAGATACTTCCTCAGTTTTTTTTGATTGAGCCGAAACGGCTGTTGTTGCTATGATCAAAAGCAACATTAATAAAATATTTTTCATGATAATTGATTTTAAAATAATAATTGAGCGACTAATTAAGCAGCGCTGAAATCATCATAAAAAATCAATTGAGAAAATAAGATCGTCCGGTTTTGAATCAACGGCGGAGCCTTGATCAAAGGGGAATGAGAAATTACAGTTTCACTTTCTACAACCGGTGTAGCGCTGGGACAAATGGAATGTACATGGTGAAACGTATTCAATCGGAAAAAAACCGAAGTCGGTTGGTCGTCCACCTCCAAGAACAACGCATCTTCTTGACAACAATTCTGTGCAATTTCATTTCCATGCCCATCATGCGCATGTTCGTGTTCATCGCAGCAATCTTCTACGGGTACGAACCAAGACTGTTCAGTTCCACAACAGCATCCATGAAAATAAATCGTCGGTGTCAACGACACCAGGGCGTAGACCACCAAGACGATATATAATTTCCACTTTTGCATGACTCAAAGGTAGAAAATTTTTCTGAGCACTTCATGCTTTAACACCTCCTTGACAAAATTCACTTGACCTTATATTTGAACCATGAACCCCATGATTATAGGAATAGCTGGAGGAAGCGGAGCAGGAAAAACAACTTTCTTGCGCGCGTTGACCCATCATTTTGATTCATCACAACTCGCACTGGTCTCGCAGGACAATTATTACAAGCCCAAGGAGTTGCAACAAGCCGATGAAAATGGAATCATCAATTTCGATTTGCCTTCATCCATTGATCACGATCATTTTGTGAAGGACATGGAGGCTCTCGCTTCTGGGGAAACGATTACCAAGCTCGAATACAATTTCAATAATCCTGCTTGGGAACCCAAGCCCATTGAGATTTATCCGGCACCTGTTATTGTGATGGAAGGATTATTTGTTTTCCATTTTGCAGAAATCATGAATCGATTGCATTACCGAGTATTTCTTGATGCGCATGTCGATGTTCGTCTTACCAGAAGAATCAAGAGAGACAGCAAGCAACGCGGATATCCGGAGCATGAGGTTCGTTATCAATGGGACAATCACGTCCGACCTGCTGAATTGGCCTATCTAGAACCCTATCGTGAACAATGTGAACTGATCGTCGACAACAGCCACAGTTACGATGACGGATTGAACACGCTGGTCAATGCCATACAGAAGCACTTGGATCAACAATGAACCAATGCGTCTGGCCATTGTTTAATTGAAAAAGAAATCATGAAAAAGATATTTGTATTGGGAAGCTGCAGCACTTGTCAGCGCATTTTGGGAGAATTGGGAACCAAGACCAAGGGTTACGAGATTCAGGACATCAAGACTGAGAAAATCAGCGCCAAGGATTTAGATGAAATGAAAAAATTGGCAGGTAGCTATGAGGCACTTTTCAGTCGCGTTGCAATGAAATATCGTTCCATGGGATTAAATGAAATGGAATTAACCGAGAAAGATTACAGGAAATATATTTTGGAAGAATACACCTTCTTGAAACGACCCGTCGTTGTCAGTGGAGACAAAATTTTCATAGGCAACAGTAAAAAAGTTGTGGAAGCAGCGAAAGAGGGGATGTAAATCCCCTTTATTTTTTTCTGTATCTCGGTTGATTACCGTGCCTTCGTTTTTGATTTCGGATATATCCATGAACAATGGGGACAGCATCGTCTCCCATGGCCTTGGCCCAAAAACCATCTTGCCATTTGAAATGTTCCGGAATGATGTTGTTTTTATTGACAAAATAAGAAGTGCTTCCCTTTACCTGCTGCATCACTTTCGCCAAAGCCACATTGGGATTTAGCAAGAATAAAGCATGGACATGGTCTTGCATGCCGTTGATCACGCGCACTGGGCAACCCATTTTCTCAAATTGCTCTTTCATGTGATTGTATATTTCATTTTCTACCTCACGATGAATAAAAAACGTACGGTACTTTGTGGACCATCCCGCATGGATCCAAATTCGAACAAAAGAGTTGGGCATATCAAAAAATATTTGGCACAAAGCTATTTCGGCGAATTTCTCTAGCCGAAAATGCGCGCCTATAAATCATGGGTATTACATGCTACTAATATTCACATATTCCTTTTGGACTTTAGCACAACCTCATCCAAATACCCGTGGACTTCTTAATACCCGTTGACATCAGCCCATTCTATCTTCACAATACCCGTGGACTTCTTAATCCCCGTGGACTTTAGTCCACGGCTCACCTATTCTCCGTGGGCTAAAGCCCACGGCCGGGTCTCACCCCTCGACCAACGCTGGAGCCCACGGCCTTTCTTATGCTCCATGTGCTGCTAACTTGGCATTTAAATCATCCTGATGGAAACTTACATCCCAACACCACATACCCAATGATCCACTCTGATTAACTGCCTCAACCCAGCGTTCCAAGGCTTTTCGCTTGGTGCGATTTTGCTCATCGTCTTTTCCCTTGGTTTCCAATACCATTTTTTTCCCATTGGTTAATTCTATGATAAAATCTGGAAAATACCTTCTAGGAACTCCCTCCCACAAATACCAAATGGCAAAACCCAAATGGTCATTTTTCACAAACGATTTTACATATTTCGAATCATCAATAATCTTGGCCTCAACAGCTTCTAGCTTGCTATCTACAACTACAAAATTGATATGGGTCTTATCACAAGAAATAAATTTCTTGGTGGTATACCACGTCTGCAATTCTGAAGTAGAACGCAAATGCTTACTGCCGTTGTTATAAATCAACTCGTAACGCTCTGCATTCTCAATGCTTAAATGATGCGCCAAGTGTTGAATGATTGTCCCCATTTGTAGCATGATCAACACTTTCCATTTGTCTGTGTCTGTTGCGAATTCCTTATCGACTACAATCAACTTATCGGAGTATATAAACGCTTCAACGAGCTCCACCAACTGCCCGATATACTTGTAATCCGTCCCCTTCCATTCTTTACCCATCAGGGTATTCTTCAATTGCGCGACAACTTTAAAAATTACCGTCTGAACACGGTTTCGTTCTATCATCTCTTGCAACTCAATCTCTGTGTAAGCCTTGAGCGAAGGCTTTCCTTCGATGATTCCCTCCAAATCTGCTTTGGTAATAACAACAGATGAATTCAAAGTAAGCGGTTGTAGCATTTGCCAATCCAAAGTCAGCTGAGATTTCATCACCGCTTGAATGGACTTCACATCTGGAAAACTAATTTCATGTTGAATCTTTTTCTCATCGGGTTGAATAAGGACTGAAGGCTTTGAAGTTCCTGCAGCCGCTGTAGTGCCATCACCCTCAAACGGTAAGAATGAAAAAGGAATCCCGAATACATTCACATATTCCGCCTTCAGTAATTGCGTCGTAGGATCAACATCATAGGACGCTCTCCTCAACCCTCTTCCCACAACTTGCTCACACAACAATTGACTGCTGAATGCACGGAGACCCATGATCTGGGTAACGTTGTTGGCATCCCATCCCTCAGAAAGCATCGCCACGGAAACAATATTACGCAAATCTTGTCCGGCCTTTCCAACCTTTCCTGTGGTGTTCACCTTCTCGCGAATAATCTCCGCCTGCCTTTTTTTTGATAGCTTGCCTGACTCCTCTCCTTCTTCACCGGAGCCTGATCCTGATCCAAAAGTATCATCGGATTCATCCATCATCTTGGCGTCAATTTCTACCAAATATTTTTCATCCGCCAACTCATCTATCGGAATGTCTTTTCTTAAAAATGCATTCTTAATCCGCTGTGCCGTGAAGGTGGTGTTGGCAACTGTAATCATCACAGGAGGAATTTGACTTCCTTCCTTTTTCCAATCATTAAAAGTCCGCAACCAATCTTCACCCAAGAGCATGTATGCATTGACCAATAGAGGCGGAAGCGGCGAATCATTCAATTTTTGCTGAAGACTATCCTTAATTTCAGGATCATTGTATAAATGAAACAATCTCGATTTTAAATCGCCCGAAAACTCTTTATCGTCTGAATTCACTACCACCCTCGGTGTCTTCACCAAACCGCTTTCAATGGCATCATACAAATTGAAATCTGATACAACCCAATCAAACAATGCATCCTCTCCTGACTTGCCACCGCTAGGGGCGAATGGCGTGGCTGATAAATCGAAACATCGTAAAATTTTGTTCGACTTGTGCAATCGATCCAAACCTGAAACCCAAACCGTGGCCTCTATCTGATCCTTCTTCAATCCCTTGGCTTTGGATATCGCTGGTACTCGCCAAGCATGATGGGCCTCATCATTGATGACAATAAAATTCTCAGCCTTTGCCATGTCATCCAAAACTTGTTTTGCATATACACGATCCGAAATCTCAATGCGCTTGCGCTTATCGACAGACTTGATCTTGTGCTTGTTCTTGTCCAATGTCTCTTGGTCCATCCAATCCAACATGTGCCAATTGACAATGCGCACTTTTCCTTGTCTTAGATCGTGCGCGTATTGAGGAGGAATGATGTTGAATTGACTGTAAAAATTTTCAGGATTACTCGGATCCAAAACCTGCAATCGACTTTTAACAGTGAGATTGGGCGCAACAATGAGCACGTTTTTTGAAAAGCGGGTGTCTTGCTTAAACTTCAATTTATTCAAGATGTTCCAAGTAATGAGCATGCTCATTACCACGGTCTTTCCCGTACCCGTTGCCATCTTGGTGCACCAACGCACAAAGTCGCCACCATCGCTCGGAATCTCAATGCCTACCTTTTCAGCCGCTGGAGCCTCTGTCAACCAAATCAAGGTCTCCACGGCCTCCAATTGACAGAAGAAAAATGGACGTAATGCCTCATCTCCAAAATTTCGTTGCGTCCAATATTCCAATAAATCTCTGGTCACCTTTGTAACTCCGGGATAGCCCGATGAACGCCAAGCATCCACCCGATTTCTAATCTCCTGTGCCAAGGGCAATTCACGATACTCACCAAATCCTGTGTTACTCGCAGAGCCTACCATGTAACCCGCGCGTCTTCGCCCTACCTTCTTTTCAAACCCCTGCGCATTGTGGTCAAAGGCCCAATGGTGACTGGGCGAATGATATGGATTGCAAATGATCAGCTGATCAATACTCTTCTGTGCCATAATCAGATCTTGATGATTTTCAACGACTCAATTCCGCGGTTATCAATAATCTTGACGGCGACTCTTTTTCCTGGAACGAAGGGGATGCTTGTTGTTCCAGAATACAAATCCATTCTATCCTCATCAATTTGGGCTTTCAAATCTTTGGCCAACGAATTCCATCCGTCTTTGGCGCCACTCAACGGAAGAAATACTTGCGCAGGGAAGACAGCACGGCCATCATAATCGGGATCAATCATCCACATGGCAATGTCAGAGGCCTTACCACTGCGTACATCCCCACTCTTGGGATCGTAATAATCAAAACCATGAACGGAAATCACCACTTTGCCATCCGACTCCTTTTTCACTTGTACATCAGGTTGTCCGATAAACCAAAAACTCTCGTTGGTCTTTCCGCCTTTTTTCAAATCCTGCGTCTGCAAGTCCATGTTCATCTGAACCTTCAGCAACTGAACCCCTGGCCAATTGGTCTCGTCAATGTCCTTGGCCGCTTCTTCTTCAAAAGCAAAGGCACAGAACAACACCATTTTTGCGGAAGGACGAATCGACTCTGCCTCTTCCAATGCTTCAGCAACGACACGTTGTTCCAGTGGTGCATGCTCAGGTCCGAAACAAATCAACACCCTTTCCTCTCTTTCTTTGGTGATACCGACAGCTTGTACAAAAGATGTTCCTGGAAGATTCTCGATGGACAGGAATTCCATCTTGTCACCACTCTTACCGCGCACACCAGTCTTGAGCAATTCCGTAATCCAATCTTCTCTGCGCGTGGTAGCGCGGGTATGCTCAACGACAAAATCTGTTTCTTCCACATCCACATCGTCCGCGGCATTTTTCACTACAGGTGCAGGCACCGCCTCAACTGTAAAAGGTCCTGTGATACGCACACGTTTGTTGTCCACCAAAGGTTGGTCGTACAAGGTCTCTTGAGCAGGAGGCTCATTGTTGGCGATACTTTTTAACGTGATGTGCGGAACTGTTTTGTATTTAAAGCCACTGTCCACACCTTGCGCGGGATGTGCCAATTGATAAAAATCAAAAGTAGCTGTCATCAATCTTTGCTTGGCCAATGTCAATGCAATACGCGACGAATCACAGGTCATCCAGCGGCGTCCCCATTGCTCTGCTACATAAGCTGTGGTTCCACTTCCGCAAGTGATATCCAACACAAGGTCTCCGGGGTCAGTAGTCATGAGCATGCATCTTCTGACAATTTTTTGTTCCGTTTGAACAACATATATTTTCTCTCCAGATGATGACCCTGTGTCTGACCAAACATTATTTACGTATGAAAGTGGGAAATCCTTTAAATACTTCTTTCCTCGAAGGACATTTCCAGCTGGAACTACTCTTTTAACTTTAATTAATTTCTCCATACTCTCTTTTGGAAACCCCCAATAACCATCACCACAACTGTAAATTTTTCCGTCACACTCAATATCATAACGGCTTCCCGGTCCGGGTTTCCTCAAATTCTCAAGTCTAAAAATATCTCCCTGAATATTAATTTTACTATGCCTACTTGGAATTCTTTCTACTTGACCATTAGCTCTTTCAACATGCGTGAATGAACTTAACGATCCTTCGTCTTTTCTGTCAAAATACAATTGGTTGTATTTGATCTTAGTTTTATCCTTTCCAAACCAAACCAAGTAATCGCATGTTCTTGGTAATAGATTAGCTCCTAAACCTGGCGATTTCGTTACTGTGATTAATGACACGAAATTCTCTGGACCGAAAATATCTTCACATATCTCTTTAACGTGATGCACATTTTCCTCGCTTATTTGAATAAATACACTACCAGTATAGGACAAAAGTTCTTTGCATATTAATAATCGATCTCTGAGATAATTAAGATAAGAATGAATACCTAATTCCCAAGTGTCTCTAAATGCTTTAAGCATTTCTGGTTCGGATGTTAAGTCATCATCTTTCTCCTTAACATCCTTTTGATTAACAAATGGTTGAAAATTGCTTCGATATGATATTCCATAGGGAGGATCAAAATAAATCATCTGAACCTTGCCGGCCATGGCTTCTTTCTCAATGAGTGAGTTCATCACCAACAAACTGTCGCCTGCAATCAGTCGATTGCTCCAATTCTCATTGTGCTTGTAAAACTCAATCGCCTCGCGCAACGGTTTCTTTCGCTCGTCCTCAAACATGGACATTTGTGGACTATCATCTTCCTTGGTCACCTCATCCAATATTCTTCTGGGGTCTATGCGCTCGTGCACATGCAAACTCACTGTTGGAACTTCAAAAGAAGTGCGCTCCGTTTTTCCTGCCCATTGCAATTGCGGATCCATGTGCGGATCAAATTCGTATTTCTTCTTAGGGGCTTCTAATGGATCATTCTCTGGTTTTACCAAACCCATAGGCGGCAAATTGGTGCGCTTTTCTTTGGTATGGGTATAAGTTTCTAACACTTTTCCAGAAACCTTTGTATCAATCTTTTTTGCCATGACTATAGTTATTCTATAGCAATAATAACTTAAAATGATGATAGGTTATTTGTTGTTTTAACAAATAATTTATTGGTAATATTCTAAATCTATATTTTTTAACCGTAATCATACACTATAACTCACTTATAGTTTTGAATTTTCACAGCCTGTAGCACTCGTTAAATAAATCATAGTTTAGCCACTATGTCTAAAGTGCTAATCGGTCAAGAAATCAAGCGGGTCGTCAAAAAGCGGGGAATCACCGTCGAAGAATTGGCCAAAGCTTTGAACGTTTCTCAGCCCAATATTTTTGACATCTACAGACGAGAATCCATTGACACCGATTTGCTCGAACGTTTCTGCAAGGTTTTAAATTTCAATTTCTTCAAAATCTACTATTTGAAATACCAAACCGATGACGATATGGAAGTTGCATCCTTCTACAAAGAACAAATCGACTTCCTAAAAAACCTCGTTAAGGAGAAAGAAGAGATGTACCGTGTTTTGGTTAAGGCGCTAGACAAGAAAAAATAGCTCCTTCCCCCGTCCCCTCGGCTTTAGAACATTCTATATTCACAATCCCCGCGGACTTCATACTACCCGTGGACTTCAGTCCTCGGCCAATCCTTACCTTTGCCGAATGTCCCCAAAAACCATCGCTCATCTCCTGCTCTTGGCTGTCGCATTCATATACGGCGCCAACTACGTATGGGCAAAAGAAGTGATGCCAAATCCTATCTCGCCCAATGCCTTTATTCTCATGCGCGCGGGTGGAGCAACTTTGCTGTTTTGGATGTTCCTTAAAAAATACTGGATCATCCCCGAGAAGAAAGACCTGGTTCGCCTTTTTCTGTGCGGGATGTTCGGCGTTACCATCAACCAACTTTGCTTCTTCAATGGTCTCTCCATGACGGCACCATTGCATGCTGCCATTATCATGATTCTTACTCCGGTCATTGTTACCTCTTTTTCGATTCTGGCCTTGAGACAACGAACCACCAACCAACAATGGTGGGGAATCGGAATTGGCCTCGTTGGTGCGTTTGGCTTCATCGTTTATGGCAAAATGAATCCCATGCAAGGGGCTTCTGCAGTGGGCGATCTATACATCCTCATCAACGCAATCTCCTACAGCATCTACCTCATCATGGTCAAACCGCTGATGTCCAAATACCATCCGCTCAGCATCATTCCTTGGATTTTTACTTTCGGTTTGATGGGCGTCCTTCCTTTTGGATGGCAAGAACTCACTTCTCATGTCGAGTGGTCACTAAGTGCAACGCAATGGGCAATTGTGGGTTTTGTAATCTTGGGCGTTACTTTCCTTACTTATCTTTTCAATATCATCGCCATTCAAAAACTTTCACCCACTCACGCCGGAGTGT
>JBDLUK010000062.1:0-4408 GCA_039805365.1 Bacteroidota bacterium
TATCGTGTTTATGTGGACTGTGAGAATGGTGAGTTGTTGTATCGCATTAACGAAATTGCACATATGGATGCTAAGAGCCCATCGAAGCCAAGTGAGAACTTGCCATTTGTTGTATCCGCACAGTTACAAAGTACCTACTATTTAACATCTCCTTGGGATGCACCCGTTGATGGATTTTTGCCCAATTTGCGAATGAATATTGGAGGAGTGGATTACTTTACCGATGCAGATGGTAATGTAGTCATTCCGCAAGTGGGGCCGCTGACGGCAAATGTTTTTTTGGAAGGGCCGTGGGCAAAAGTTTATTCAGGAACGGTTACACCCAGTTTTAATGCTACTCTTCTGGAAGGTGGGAACGTTATCTCTTTTGATAGTAACTCCAACATCAAAGAGCGCACGGCGTACCGAAGTGTTCAAGACATACATGATCATATGAAATTTTGGATGCCCAATTTTACAGGTATGGATTTTCAGTTGCCCACTAACATTGACGTAACTGGAGGGGACTGTAATGCTTTCTATGATGGAACATCTATTAACTTCTATGATTTGGCCAATGGTTGCAACGCGACATCGAATATTCCAGATGTGGCATATCACGAATATGGTCACGGAATAAATGACAATTATTATCAATCCCAGGGTGGTACATTTATTAATGGTGCAATTGGTGAGGCGTATGCGGATTTCTGGGCCATTTCTTTGAGCAATAATCCTATTTTGGGTTCCGGATTTTATGTCGATAATCAGGATCCTATCCGACGATATGATATTGATCCAAAAGTATACCCGATGGATTTGGTTGGAGAGGTACATCAGGATGGGGAAATATTGATGGGAGCTTGGTGGGATACCCACTTATTGATGGGCGCCGATTGGAACATCACGATTCCTTTATTTGTTGAAGCTTATGCAGGATTGCAGGCTCAAACGTTGAATGGTAATGAAGGTCAGGCATACACCGATGTGTTGATTGATGTTTTGTTGGCTGATGATGATGACGGAGATATTACCAATGGAACACCACATGGCAATGCGATTGTGCAGGGTTTTTATATGCACGGCATTACGTTGATTTCAAATGCAGAATTTGTTCATGTGCCACAGCCTTACTTGGAGAGTAGTACAGAGGTTGTCATAGAAAGTGGACTTGATCTAACCTTCCCATATTTGAATTATCTACAGTCTGTGCAACTGCACTATCAAGTAAATAATGAGTCTTGGCAAGAAACGGAGATGTTCGACATGGGAGGGCTGCAATATTTTGTATCCTTGGGTCAATTCCCCAATGCCACAGTAATCAAATATTACATGACTGCTCAAGATGTGAATGGTAGCATTGGCACGGCAAGTCCTTTTGGCGCTCACCTTTCTGTTTATCCCAATTTACCTCACGTTACTTTGGTTGGGGTCAGTCAAGTGGCTTTGCAAGATTGTGATAACAATGAAAATTGGGGAGCATGGACATTGGGCATCAATGGAGACAATGCGACCACAGGTATTTGGGATTTAGCGCAACCCATTAGCAGCTTGACTGTTGATGCCGCGCCGGGAACTGTTGTACAAACAGGAACACAGACAACGCCCAATGGTGAGTACTGTTTTGTAACAGGAAACGCTTTACCTGCCGATGGAATTGGTGCCAACGATGTTGATGGAGGACGTACGACGCTTCAGTCACCTACTATTGATATGTCGACAATGCTCCATCCAATTATTTCATACAATCGTTGGTACACCAATAGTCCTCCAGGCGGTGCGAACCCTGGTGCTGATTGGTTTCAAGTTCAGATTTCCAACGACAATGGAGCGAGTTGGGTATATGTAGAGAATACATCCACAAGTGACATGAGCTGGCGTACAAATGCATTCAGAGTTGAAGATTATATGCAGCCTTCGGCAGAAATGAAATTTAGATTTATCGCTTCAGACAGTTTGCGTCCAGATGTCAATTTGAGTGGAGGGTCGCTGGTAGAGGCTGCAATGGATGATTTTATTCTGTTTGATGAGTTTGACCCCAATATTGAGGTTTCTGAAAATGTGGAAGATCAGGATTTGATCTTCCCAAATCCAGGTAGCGAATTTGTTGTATTGCAAAGCAAATTAGATTTAGGTAAAGTTCAGATTTGGGATGTTACCGGTCGCTTGTTGGTGAACCAAACATTCACTGCAAATCAGGCACAAATACCAACTGAAAGTTGGCCCACTGGCGTTTACCAAATTCAAATTTCGAATGGCAAAACGTACCGTTGGTTGAAATTATAAATATTCAAGAGGTCATTTGAAGTAAAAGACAATGGCCTCTTGATTTTTTAAATTTTCTGGAACAGTAAAAGTCCAATTCATTCCGTTTTTCCATTCATAGGTTACCGCTAAGTTATTGGCTCCTAGGACGTGAACGACGCCTTCTGGTTTTTTGGGAAACTCTATCGGGAATAGGCCTGGGAAATCTTGGCCTTTTTCTTTGAAATAGATACAATATGTTACTCCGTTTTTAAAGGTGTAAAAATAATGTGGAGTCTCAGTGATGATAGGATGTCTTCTAGTACCATAAATGGCATCACCATTTATTTTCATCCATTGACCAATAGCTTTTAAGTTTTCGTAGGCTTGAGTATCCCATTCTCCATTTGCGTTGGGGGCAATGTTGAGTAAGTAGTTCCCTCCTCTTGAAACGATTGTGCAAAGATTTCTGAGTATTTCTTTGGGTGATTTGTACGTATCGTTGGGAACATAGCTCCAGCTGTTGGCCATTGTCATGCATGTTTCCCATGGGTAGGGTAGTTGCTCATCAACAGGAGGTATGTGTTGTTCAGGAGTCCAATAGTTTTCAAATTCACCACCAACACTTCTATCGACGATTAGTATACCGGGCTGATTTTTTCTTGCTTGGGATGCAAGTGTTTTCATGTCGATGTCTTGGTTGTATGGACTGTTGACCCAGCTTGGATTTTTTTGCTGTTTGGGCCTGACCCAACCGCCATCGAGCCAAAGCAAATCAATGGGGCCATAATTGGTGGTGAGTTCGTTGATTTGACCATAGGTGAATTTTTTGAAGGCGTTCCATCTCTCTGGATATTTTTCGGGATTATAATTGACATTTCTGTCAGGCGTAGCGAAATATGGCCACCAATAATCTGGGCAATGCCAGTCAGGTTTGGAGAAGTATAAACCAACAAAGAAGTCTTTTTTTCTGAATTCTTCTACAATTTCTTTGGTGGGGTCGAAACCAGCGGGACAGTTGGGTGAGGTTATTTTGTAATCAGTGAGTTTCGTATCAAACATACAGAAACCATCGTGGTGCTTTGTAGTAAATACCACATATTTCATTCCAGCTTCAGATGCTGCATCGGCCCATTTTTCAGGAGAGAAATTATTTGGGGCAAAGGATTTTTGAATTTCCTCATATTTCAATTTGTACAAATCATAATTGGCTGCATATGGCCCCCTTCTTTTGCACCAGTCTTCGTCCTCATTGCAAAGACTCCAGCTTTCAACAACGCCCCATTGGGAATAAGTTCCCCAATGCATCAAAAGACCGAATTTTAAATCAATCCAAGACTCCAGTTTTTTTTGAACCAAAATATCATTGGGATATACATAAGGGTCTTGAGATTGCCCTAAAAAAAAACAGCCTGAAAAGAACAGGCTGAATATTAACTTCTTCATTAAAAAGTATTATTTGGTTCTTGTCCAATTTTGGGTTCTAAAAACCCAACCCCAATATCCGCGAACTTCAAGGGTATTGTTATCACCAGGTTTCAACCACATTTCGCAACTGTAAATAGATCCGTTTTTGGGATCGCAAATGGTGCCTCCTTTGTACATGGATCCGTTCCATTTCATGTCTCTTAGAATTTCCATTCCCAAAACCAATTTTCCTTTTCTATCGTCTTCACACTCCCAACATTTTGGGTTTTGATCCTCTTCTGGTAAACGAAACAATTGAATCACTTTGCCATAAAGCAATCCATTGCGTTCTGTAATTTCAACCACACTTTTTACACGACCGGTTTTGTCGTCAATGGTTTTCCATTTTCCTACAGCAGATTGCGCTATCATAGCGGTTGCGCTGAATAGGAGGATAATTGAAAATATGATTTGTCTCATGTTATTTATTTTGTTTCGAATTTACGATGAAAATCTTTTTCTTAGTTCAATACGTTGAATACTGCGTTCAATTATTTTTCGACAATAAATACTAGCAAAATTGGATTGATCAGCGTTGGCTAGTGCTTGTCCCATTTCATTTTCTGAAATATTCATGCGGTATAGCAACTCAACCAACATACCTCGATCCTTGGTATACATTCCTTGCACGAAATCAATTAATGCTTGCTCATTGGGAAATATCGAGGACTCAACTTTCCATCCGAGTAAGTTCATGTCTTTTGAAAAATCAATAACA
>JBDLUK010000063.1:0-5664 GCA_039805365.1 Bacteroidota bacterium
AATATCTTTATTCACATCAGCAGCTTCTGGCCATGCAGCGAATGGGCAACGCAGAGGCCAAATTGATTGATGTGCTTCTGCGGATGTATGGTGTCAATCATGATGGGATTATTCAAATCAATGAATTTGAGGTAGGCAAAGCTTTGCGCACCAGTGTGGAGTATATCGAACGCATGCTAAAAAGTCTAGATGATAGAAAAGTTTTGATTTATAGCCCTCAGCTACAACAGCCGTCCGTCACCTTGACCATGTCTCGCGTTCATCCTACGTCATTACATATGCCAAAAACAGTACTTGAAGATCGAAAAGCCAAGGAACTGAAACTATGGGATGCAATGTGGCATTATGTTAATAGTGAATCTTGCAGATCGCAAGCATTGGCCAATTATTTTAACGAGACTGTCCCTGAGCCCTGCGGAATCTGTGATTGTTGTGTGCAATTGCAACGTCAGCGAATTGTTCTTGATTGGCAGCAAGCCTTGAAGGATGCACTGGCAAAGACGTCCATGTCTTGGGAGGATTGCATTGATTTTTGTAGAGAAGTTGGCCAAGAGCAAGTGATAGAATTCATCCGCATTCAATTGGATTTGGGAATTTGGGTTGAAAATGAGGGGGTGATTTCAATAAAAACCTAATTTTTTTTGAGTAACCCCCTAAAAATTGGGGGGTGTTTGAAAAAAATGTCATTCTTTTTTATGCGTTGCTCTTTTGCGAATATATATTTGCAAAAAAAATATCCATTATGAGCATGACTCGTTTTCAGGCATTGGCAGAGTTGAACACTCGCCAGCCCGCAGAAGTGAAGGCCCCAAGTACCAAGATTTCTGATTACTTTGGAGCCAATGTGTTTTCACCTTTTAGAATGCGTGAATACCTAACAGATGATGTGTATGAAAAATTAATGGAGTGCATCAACTTGGGTGTGCGCATTGATCGTTCATTGGCGGACCACGTTGCTTCAGCAATGAAAGAATGGGCCATGAGCAAGGGTGCTACTCATTATACGCACTGGTTTCAACCTTTAACAGGAGCAACAGCTGAGAAGCATGACAGTTTCTTCAAGCCGCTTGGTGATGGTCGTGCAATTGAAAAGTTTGAGGGTACCATGTTGGTTCAGCAAGAGCCGGATGCATCTTCTTTCCCAAACGGTGGAATTAGAAATACTTTTGAGGCTCGTGGATATACCCTTTGGGATCCGTCTTCACCTGCATTTATTGTAGGAAACACATTGTGTATCCCTACCATTTTCATTTCCTATACAGGACATGCATTGGATTACAAAATGCCGATGATGAAAGCATTGCATGCTGTTGATGTTGCCGCAACCGCTGTTTGTCAATATTTTGATAAGGAAGTGGTTAAAGTAAACACCACATTGGGTTGGGAGCAAGAATATTTTTTGATTGACGAGGCATTGTTCTTGGCGCGTCCAGACATCGCAATGACTGGTCGTGCTTTGTTTGGTGCTCGTCCAGCCAAAGGTCAGCAGTTGGAAGATCATTATTTTGGATCTATTCCTGATCGCGCAATGGCCTTCATGCAAGACTTTGAACAAGAATCACATTTGTTGGGAATACCTGTAACTACGCGTCACAATGAAGTTGCTCCAAATCAGTTTGAGGTGGCTCCGATGTTCGAAGAGGCCAATTTGGCCAATGACCACAACCAATTGTTGATGGACTTGTTGAACAAAGTAGCACGCAAGCATCAGTTTAGAGTTTTGTTACACGAAAAGCCTTTCGAAGGGGTGAATGGTAGCGGAAAGCACAACAACTGGGCATTGAGCACCAACACAGGTGTCAACTTGTTGAAGCCAGGAAAGAATCCAAAAAGCAATTTGCAATTCTTGACCTTCTTCGTAAATACTGTAGCAGCGATTTACGAAAACGCCGATATTCTTAGAGCAAGTATAGCGACCGTTGGAAACGACCACCGCTTGGGTGCTAACGAAGCCCCTCCCGCGATCATGAGTTGTTTCTTGGGCGATCAGTTATCTGCTATGTTGGATGATTTGGAAAAGAACATCAAGGCAGGGAAGATGACTCCCCAAGACAAAATTGAATTGAAATTAAACATCGGGAAGTTACCACAGGTATTGTTGGACAATACGGACAGAAACAGAACTTCGCCTTTTGCATTTACAGGAAATAAGTTTGAGTTCCGCGCTGTGGGTTCAAGCGCCAATTGCGCCAACGCGATGATCGTGTTGAATACCATCGTAGCCAACAGATTGATCGCATTCAAGAAAGATGTTGATGCTCGCATTACAAAAGGTGATGACAAGGATGAAGCGATTTTGAAAGAATTGCAACGCTTAATCAAGATGAGCAAGGCCATTCGTTTTGAAGGAAATGGTTATGGCGAAGAGTGGGTAAAAGAAGCCAAGAAACGTGGATTGTCTAATTTCAGCGATGCACCCAGTGCATTGGCCATTTGGAAGGACAAGGAGGTTCAAAAGATGTTCCATACTTTGAATGTTTTAACCCCAGAGGAGATTCATGCTCGTTACGAGATTGAAATGGAAACTTACAGCCGCAAAAGAGATATCGAAGCTGCATTGACTTGCAACTTGGCTGTCAACCACATTATCCCTGCTGCTTTGAGATACCAAAGTGAGTTGATAGACAATGTGAGCGGTCTTAAATCTATTTTGACCGTTGCTGAATTCAAAGATGCCGCATCAACACAATTGACATTGATCAAAGGCATCAGCAAGGAGATAACGGCAATGAAAAAAGCAGTGGATCAAATTGAAATGGAGAGAATCAAAGCCAATGCTTCTGATACTGAGAGGCAAGCTAAACTTTTTGCTGGCAGAATCAAGCCATTGATGGATGAAGCAAGAGCTGCATCAGATCGATTGGAGTTATTGGTAGAGGATGAAGCATGGCCATTGCCAAAAATGAGAGAGATTTTGTTCACCAATTAATTGGGTGTTTAGTGATGTGAAAAGAAATGGAGGCCCTTTTTGGGTCTCTATTTGTTTTTGGTTATATTCGCAAAAGTTCAAACTGCTGGAAAATAAAAGATGATTGAAATGAAAAAAATTGTAATGGCCTTCTTATTGGGATGTAGCATCACTGTTGCTTGGTCTCAGAAAGAATTAAAAAAGGCTGATTCTTATTTTGCAACTCGTCAGTACCTAGAAGCCGCTGAGGAATACAAAATTGCTGGTCCAAAAATCAAGGATTTGACTGTAAAGGCCCAAAGCTACTTCAACGTAGGGGAGTGTTATCGAATGATGACCCGCTGGCCTGAAGCTGTAGAATGGTATGATAAATCAGGTCGTGCCATGTATGGCAAGACCAATCCTATGTTGCATTTCAACTGGGGCATTGCACTTCAAATGCAAGGTAAATATGAAGATGCTATTGTGCAATTCAAGAAATTCCAAGACAATGGTGGTGACCGCGAAAAAGGAAACCAAGCCATCAAGTTGTGCCAAAATGCAGCGGATTTAAAGAACCAAAAGTCAAAAATCGAAGTGGATTTGGTTTCTGAATTGAGCACGCCAGAATTTGATTTTGCAATGAATTATGCAGCCAAGAAAGGAAAGGATGGTGACATGTTCATTTTGTCTTCTTCTCGCAAGTCTGCGATGGGTGGAACCAATGACTCTAAAACAGGTGAGGATTTCATGGATTTGTTCTCTGTCCAAAGAGACCCAAAAGGAAAATTCGGAACTCCTCAGTCTATTGGACAGGTTATCAATACAATGCACAACGAAGGTCCTGTAACGTTTACCAAGGATTTCGGTGAGATGTATTTTACTTTCTGTGAATACGAAGAAGGTGCATATCATCCTTGTGAAATTCGCATGGCCAAGTCTTCCAATGACAAGTTTGAAGCGCCTGTGAAAGTGGTATTTGATAAGACCAATGGAGATTCAACTGTATTTGGTCATCCTTGTTTGACACAAGATGGCAAGTTCTTGATTTTCGCTTCTAACTTGAAAGGTGGAAAAGGTGGAATGGACCTTTGGTACAGTGCATACGACAAGAAGAATGACCAATGGGGAGCTCCTAAAAACATCAGCAGCTTGAACACCAATGGTGACGAGATGTTCCCTTGGATCGATGACAATACATTGTATTTCGCTTCAAACACGATTCCTGGATTGGGTGGATTTGATATTTTCAAATCAACAAAAGGTGAAGAGATGACGTTCTCTGCTCCAACAAACTTGGGTCACCCCATCAACTCATCATCTGATGATTTTGCTTTGATCTTGGATCGCAATGCAAAGAAATTGTACAACGTAGAGTATGCAGGTTTCTTCACTTCAAACCGCCCAGGTGGTAAGGGTAAGGATGATATCTACCAATTCCGCGATGTACCTGTATTGTTTACCATGCAAGGTTTTGTTTACAATGACAAAACGGGTGAACCGATTGAAGGTGCAAACGTTTTAGTTAAGAGCACTGATGGTTCTGAGTTCAAGTTGTCTACAGACAAGTCTGGAGCCTTCAATTTGGACAATACCCAAGTTCTAGCAGAAAACACTTATATGGTTGATATCGATAAGACAGATTTCATCGGTATCCCAGGTGACCGTTTTTCTACGCGTAACTTGAAAGAGAACACCAACTTTGCCAAAGAATATTTCTTGATTCCTATTGAGAAAGACGTGGAATACCACATGCCTTTAGTTCAGTATCCTTACAACAAGACTGAATTGTTGATGACCGAGACTGTTAATTCTCAAGACTCATTGAACTACTTGTTTGATTTGTTGTCAAAGAATAAAACTTGGAAGATTCAATTGGAAGCGCACACGGATGCCCGTGGTAGCGATGAAGCCAACCAAACGTTATCTGATGGTCGTGCAAAAACTTGCGTTGACTATTTGGTAAGTAAGGGCATTGATGCTCGTCGTATTGTTCCAGTAGGTAAAGGTGAGAAACAACCTTTGACCGTGAAGAAAGATCAAGGTACTTTTAAAGCTGGCGAAGTATTGACAGAAGAGTACATTGCAAAATTGGCGACCAATGAAGAGAAGGAGATTGCGCATCAGTTGAACCGTCGTACTGTATTCCGTATCACGGCTACAGATTTTGATCCCAACAAACCAGATGCTCCGGTTAAGCCAGAAACTAAACCAACGCCAGGTGGAAAACCAACAACAGGTACCAAGCCAGCGCCAAAGAAACCATAATGTTAAAGACTTCGTGTAAGTTTTAGACAGAAAGAAAAAGATTCAATCTATTTTTGCAGCGGGCTTGTCCCGCTGCTTTTTTTTATTATTATGTCAGATTCTAATCGATACCAACTCAGAGGAGTAAGTGCACAAAAAGAAGATGTGCATCAAGCAATTGCCAATGTTGACAAAGGCTTGTTCCCAAAGGCATTTTGTAAAATCGTTCCAGATACCTTAACGGGTGACGCTGAGTATGCACTTGTGATGCATGCGGATGGCGCAGGGACCAAGTCCTCTTTGGCCTACATGTATTGGAAGGAGACGGGTGATCTTTCCGTTTGGAAGGGTATTGCGCAAGATGCATTGATCATGAATATTGATGATTTGCTTTGTGTTGGCGTAACGGACAACATCTTGTTGAGTTCGACCATCGGTCGCAACAAGCAGTTGATTCCTGGCGAAGTAATCAAGGCCATCATTGAAGGCACTGAGACATTGGTCAAGGAGTTGAATGAAAGTGGTATCGG
>JBDLUK010000064.1:0-6700 GCA_039805365.1 Bacteroidota bacterium
TTCAGAAAATCTGCTTACATCCACAATCTGTTGCAATAATGCATCGTGCAGTGATATGGGAATTTTATTTTGTGCAAGCATATCGCGCAGGGCAATGCAATAAGCCGTTTGACGATGTGCCATTGATGGTACAATAGGAAATCTACCAAAATGATTTTCGATACTATCGAGTTGACCGCTTTGAAGTGCTTTTTGGGCGGAGAGGAAATAGTCTCTTGGACTATTTGTAAATAGTGATGAAAAAATCATCTCCGCACATTGCGCATATGCAGGATGATATAGGGGTAAAAGGTTGGACGAAAATAATTCATCTATAACCTGGGCTTTATTTTTCCCTGCAACCATCTCCATTTTGGCCAAGTCGAAATCACGGAGTTGAGCTAAAAATATCTCTTCACTTTCCTTTGAAGATAAAACCGTATCTCCAAAATTTCTAACCATCAATTGGAAGTTAGATGTGGCAATGCTGTCTCTGTTGTTTAAGTCAGTTGGGAAAAGATCAGGTTTATTTTTGGAATGCGTGAGCAATTGAACACGTTGGGCTTCTGATCCCGAAAACTCCTGCAATGCGTAATCGTAATAATGGTCATTGATAAAAGTTTCGTATTTCTTAAAGTAACCAATGGTAGCATTGTGAAGACTATCGCTGCCACTTACCAAAAATACAGGGAATTCTATCTTATCATAGCGCAAAGCGGTTTGGTCATCTATGGCAGCAAGACTAACTTGGTATTGTCCATTGCCTTTGCCATAAAAGACACCCTCATATCGTCCAGTTCGAATGTAAAATACACGACACTCGTTTAAATTGAAGTCGTTGCTTTCAAGCACAAAAGTCCCGTTCTTATCTGCAGAGCAACGGGCCAAAACTTTTCTTTCCATCGAAACAAAATCCACCGCAACTTCAAGGGTAATGGTTTCATTTTGAAAAGAGGGTGCATTCCCTTCTATTCTAATTGCGAAAGAGGGTGTGCTAAATGAAAGAAGAAAGAGAAAAACGAGCCAATTAAATTTCATCATATACATGAATATTCTTAGGCAAGAACGCAGAAACATCACCTTTATTTCTCAAGATTTCTCGAACGATGGTTGAGTGAATAAACGCAAATTGGGGATCTGTAAAAATGAGTATTGTCTCAATATTGGGGTAAAGTGATTTGTTCATGTGCGCGATGGATCTCTCATATTCAAAGTCACCACCATTGCGTATACCACGGAGAAGAAAGTTGGCACCAATGGCTTTGCAATAATCGATGGTTAGACCGTCATATTGTTCAACGCGAACATTTCCCAAATGTGCAACTGCACCAATGCACCATTCCACACGTTGATTCAAAGGAAACATGTAACTTTTTGACGTGTTGGTTCCAATGCCAATGATGATTTCATCGAACAAACCAGCACATCTTTCTATAACGTTGACATGACCTAGTGTGATAGGGTCAAATGATCCAGGGAAAACGGCGATTCTCTTCATTGGGCTAATTTCGAAAAAAAACTGAAGTGCACATGTCCAAATCGCTTTTCCTTAAAGCAATGCGGATGCTGTTCAAATTGATGGTCTTTTCCATGTTCCAAAACCAATATTCCATCTTCTTTCAACAAGTGAAAGAACATGTCAGGAAGTACGGAGAGTTCAGGTAAATCGTAGGGTGGGTCAGCCAATACCAAGTCAAATTGCGCACTGCTACTTTTCACCCATACCAAAACGTCCGCTTTGACGACTTGCGCATTTTTGAATTGAAATTGAAGAAGGTTTTTTTTGATTTGCTGAACATGTCCGGCTTGATTCTCAACCATGGTGCACATCAATGCTCCTCTGGATAAGGTTTCCATGGCCAAGGCTCCAGTACCTGAGAATAAGTCCAAAACTTGTGATTCTTCCCATTGAATGAGGTGATGGAGGGTATTCATCAATCCTTCTTTTGCAAAATCCGTGGTTGGGCGACCCTGAAAGTTTTTAAGAACGGGCAAAGGATGGCCTTTGAATTTTCCTCCTATTATGCGCATAATGTGTGCATCAAAATTGAATAATAATTGTGAGGAGGCATTGTGCAGCTTTCAGGCAACTGAAGTCCCAAAGGGGTATTCCAAGTTTTTACATGATTGTAGTAACTCGACAAGGTTTCTAGAAGTTCATCTGTAACACCTTGTCCCATGATCATAATGTCGGTCTCCTGTGATGATGGATACTGCTGCAAAGTGGCTGATATAAAGTACAACACGTCTTCAACTGATTTGGCATCAAACTGATTTAATAAAATCCGTTGATGATTTTGGATCAATTGAATGCAGAGTTTATCTGATTCGATCCAGGCAATCAAAGCGTTTTCGTGATCGGATGGAGGAGACAACTGAAGCCACATTTTTATTGCACAATTTACCTGAGCTTGCGGATATAGTGCTGCAATGTGTTCAATGTCTTTGCTATGTCTGTGAATGAGAATATTACTTTCTTGACTTAAATTTTGATATCCCACTTGACCGTTGACCGTCTCTTCAATCCAAGTAGACAAGTGGTTGGGTGTGAAGAAAGATTGCGGAACCACAGTCCATGTTTCAGCACAAAAACTTATGGATACCTTTCTGAAAAAAGGCTGAATCCATTGTCCTTGCTGCAATGCTTGGGCAATTTGATGAGACAAAATCGGTGTCTCCATTAACCAAATGGGTTGCTTGCTAAGCATTTCAAACAGACCAATCATTAGGCCCTCAGAATGGATATGAATACCCAAATGCAAATGGTCAGCTTGGGCCAACCAGTCAGGTGAAAGTTGCATAGAATGTGCATAATCCGTGGACAACATGGGCATAACTTATTTGCTTTGCGAATCTACGATATCCCTTGGTGTTTCCTTTCTTTGCAGTCAAATTTGATGTGATGAGTGAATCCTTGAGTAAAATGTTTGAAGAACGTGCTTTGTCTTTTTTGCCTTTCCAACCAACGGAAGGGCAGTCTCGACTTTTGCACGTTTTCGGAAGATTTGCGGCCACTTCTAAATCGCGTTGCGCTTTATTGGTCAAAGGATATGCAGGAACTGGAAAGACTACTACGGTCCAAGCGATGGTTCAAGCTGTTGAGTCTTATGGACTAAATGTTGTCTTATTGGCTCCTACGGGACGTGCGGCAAAAGTTTTGGCCAATTACACAGGCAAGGTTGCCACGACCATTCATCGTCAGATTTATTTCAAACGATCAGACAGAAGCGGTAAGATTTGGTTTGAATTGAAGGAGAACAAAAGTGAAGACACCATCTTTATTGTCGATGAGGCATCAATGATTGGTTCAGATCCGATGAATTTTAAGTTTGATGATTTGGCATCTGGAGATGTTTTGGATGATTTGATTACCCATGTATACAGTGGGGAGCGATGCAAGGTGATGTTCATAGGTGATGAAGCACAGTTGCCTCCAGTGGGCAGTGATAAAAGTCCAGCTTTGGTGGCAGAGGGGCTCAAATTGAATTATGATTTGTATTTGGCGGAAGTGCAGTTGCGTGAAGTTATTCGTCAAGCACAGGATTCAGGAATTTTGTACAATGCTACACTTTTGCGTTATTTGATCGTTCAGCGTTCAGCTGATTTTCCAAAGTTCTCGGTTCATGGCTGGACCGACATGGTAAGGGTGGACAGTGATATTCAGCCCCTCATAGAGTCTATGTACAGTGCATACGGAATGGATGATACCATCATCATTACCCGTTCAAACAAGCGTGCCAATTTATTCAACCAGCAAATTAGAACACGTATTCTGGGACATGAGGATGAAATCAATTCTGGTGATAGGATGATGGTGCTTCGCAATAGTGATTTTTGGTTGCAAAAGGAACACGAGTCAATTGGCTTTATTGCCAACGGCGATACTATTCAAATTAAAAGAATTAGGCAGTTTGAGGAACGTGGTAGTTTTCGTTTTTGCAAAGCGGTGATCGAGTTGGTTGATTATCCAGAATTACCAGAGTTGGAAGTTATCCTCTTATGCAATCCCATTTACGAAGAGACGCCTGCTTTGTCTTCAGAGAAAATGAAGGAGTTGTGGAATTTGGTTGCCAAGGATTATGCAGAAGAGGGATTTACAAGAATGAGAAAGTTGATTCAAAAGGATCCATATTACAATGCACTTCAAGTGAAATTTGCCTATGCCATTACTTGTCATAAATCACAAGGCGGGCAGTGGTCGGCGGTATTTGTAGAGTCAGGATATATTCCGCCAGACATGGCGGCCTATGAGTGGAACAGATGGATGTATACTGCCATGACGCGCAGCAAAAAAGAAGTTTACTTGGTGGGGATGGGAGACGATTTTTTTGAAGAGGAAAAAAAAGATTGAGCTACTTGGAATTCATCAAGTAAACCTCAAATCCATCTTTCACTTTATCTACTTGAACATGTTCCTTGAAGTTGGTGGACAAGGTTAATCCCACAACATTGGCACTGATGGGAAACAATCGGTGCTCGCGGTTGATTAACGTGACAACTGACAATCTACTGGGGTCTTGGTTGCAAAGAAATTGCGTTGCAAACATCAAAGTTCTTCCGGAGTTGATGACATCATCTACCAAAACGATGCACTTTTTCTTTAAATCAATTTCAGCTGAAAGCAACGGAGTCGTTTTGTTTTTTTTGTCAAAAGTGATTTTGCACAATTGAGTGGGAATAGAGGAAACTTGCACAAAAGCTTGATGCAATTCTTGTGCAAGTTCCCATCCCGTTTTATCAATCCCTATCAAGACTATTTCAGAGGCTCCATAATGAACTTCATAAAGTTCTTGAGCCATGCGCAACAGTTTCTGACGAACCTGTTGCGCATTCAAGATGAGAGATTTTTCGGATGACATATATTACAAATGAATTACTTCACCGTAAGCTGCAGCAGCTGCTTCCATGATGGCTTCGCTCATGGTTGGGTGAGGATGTACAGTTTTGATCAACTCTTCACCGGTGGTTTCTAGCTTGCGCAATGCAACACACTCAGCGATCATTTCAGTAACATTGGCTCCTATCAAATGAGCACCCAAAAGCTCTCCGTATTTGGCATCAAAGATCAATTTTACAAAACCGTCTTTGGTTCCACCAGCACTCGCCTTACCAGAAGCGCTAAATGGGAACTTACCAATTTTCAATTCAAATCCTGCAGCCTTAGCCGCTTTCTCTGTGTAACCAACACTAGCAATCTCTGGACTGCAATACGTACATCCAGGGATGTTGTTGTAATCTAAAGCGTGAGGATGATGTCCTGCGATTTTCTCTACACAGATAATACCTTCTGCTGATGCTACGTGAGCCAATGATTGACCTGGCACGCAATCACCAATTGCATAATATCCTGGGATATTGGTTTGGTAGTATTTGTCTACTACGATTTTTCCTTTGTCTGTAACGATTCCTACTTGCTCCAAACCGATGTTTTCAATATTGGCAACAACACCAACAGCACTCAAGACGATATCCGCTTCGATAACTTGCTCGCCATCTGCTGTTTTTACTTTTACCTTGCAACCTTTGCCTGCTGTATCAACGCCAGTAACTTCTGCGTTGTTCAAAATGTCAATTCCTTTTGATTTGAAAGTTTTGGCCAAAGCTTTCGATACATCTTCATCTTCAACAGGAACGATGTTAGGCATATACTCAACGATGGTTACTTTGGTACCCATTGTATTGTAGAAATAAGCGAACTCCACGCCAATTGCACCACTTCCAACGATGACCATGCTCTTGGGTTGCTCAGCCAAAGTCATGGCTTCACGGTATCCAATGATTTTCTTTCCGTCTTGTTTCAAGTTGGGTAATTCTCTGGAACGTCCGCCAGTGGCGATGATAATATTGTTGGCTGAAATCTCAGAAACTTTCCCATCAGCATCGGTAACTTGAACCTTCTTACCAGGCATCACTTTACCCGTACCCATGATGACTTCAATTTTGTTTTTCTTCATCAAAAATTGAACGCCTTTGCTCATGCCTTCTGCTACACCACGGCTTCTTTTCACCACAGCATTGAAGTCATGCTTGGCATCACTTACTTGAATTCCATAATCGCTTGCATGTTGAATGTATTCAAAAACGTTGGCACTCTTAAGAAGTGCTTTGGTTGGAATACAACCCCAGTTCAAACAAATACCACCCAAAGCTTCACGCTCAACAATGGCAGTTTTTAATCCCAATTGGCTAGCACGAATGGCGGTAACATAACCTCCAGGTCCGCTTCCTAATACGATAACGTCAAATTGCATACAATGTATTTTTGGCGAAGATAAGAATGAAAGTAAAATAATATTCTACTTTTGTCTTATGAAAATCAGGGTGGAACGTCAATCGTTTATGGGCTTTGCAATGGCCCTATTCGTCTTTTCCCTGATGGCCTATCAATCGTCCCATCGTCTTTTCGAACACCACGATGATGAGGAAGGTGAACATGAGGAATGCTCGCTTTGTGATTGGCAATTTGCGCCTGTCGAAGCATGTGCTTTCATCATAGCTCCAATCAATATTGCCATATACAATTGTGCGTATTCGACAGAATTTACTGAGCAGGTTAGCTCTTTTACTCTTTTCTCTTTTGATGGTCGGGGTCCGCCCAAGGCATAACCTATTTCTTCAGGTTAGTTCAATTAAAAGAGTTTTATATGAAAAAAATATTGGGCCTTTGCTGCACCCTTTGGTGGTGGCAGTTAGGGGCACAGACATCCGACACGTTGAAATT
>JBDLUK010000065.1:0-4275 GCA_039805365.1 Bacteroidota bacterium
ATTTCTTGCCAAGTTGGAAATAGATCGACAGGCGCAGAGCCAGGAACAAAATTTCGAACCCACAAATAAATCATACCAACAATCATGGATACGATATATGGCGGCTCTATGCGCAAAGTGCGCTTCCAAAGAAAGGTAAAGAAGTGTTTGTATTGATAGTTCCCGATGATCATAGAAATGGGAATAACCATGCCTGAAATAATAAAGAAAATCTGAACTGTATTCGAAAGCATGTGAACGGCATCGAAAATGATTCCACCATTGATGTAGCCTACGGTACAGCATATGTAGTGATAGAGACAAATGCCGATTGCTGTGAGGCCGCGTAAACTATGAATAATAGGGAAATTGGTCTTCATTCAACAAATATAACAAAGCCCGAACCTTTTAAATTTTCAAAGGTTTTATGTTATGAAAGGTATTTCTTTTTGTCAATCCCTTAAAAGGTGTATTTTTGCGACGAGAAAACTATTTAGAAAAATTCTAAATAACGAATTATGATAAAAGTAACAGAGAGTGCAAAAGCACAAGTGGCCAAATTGATGCAGGATGAAAGTCATCCTGAGAATTCATTTGTTCGTGTAGGAGTAGAAGGTGGAGGATGCAGCGGTTTGATGTATCAATTGAAATTTGACCAAACTATGCAAGAGGGTGATCAGGTGTTTGAAGACAATGGAGTAAAGGTTGTTGTTGATCGCAAGAGTTTCTTGTACCTCATTGGAACGGAGTTGGAATACACTGGCGGCTTGAACGGAAAAGGTTTTGTTTTTAATAATCCAAATGCATCTCGCACTTGCGGATGTGGTGAAAGTTTCTCGATATAGTCATGGAAATACTAGATGAAATAACTGGCAAGGAATACGAGTTTGGATTCACAACCAATATCGAGTCTGATAAGATTCCTGCTGGGTTAAATGAAGACATTATTCGAATCATCTCCAAGAAGAAAGAGGAGCCCGAGTGGTTGTTAGAATGGAGATTAGAGGCATTTAAAATTTGGCAGAAAATGACTGAGCCTACATGGGCGCATGTTCATTATGACAAGCCCGATTTTCAGGCCATATCTTATTACTCAGCACCCAAGTCAAAGCCGAAATACGATAGTCTGGATGATATTGATCCGGAGATGAGAAAAACGATGGATCGTTTGGGTATCTCTATGGATGAGCAAAAGCGCCTCAATGGAATTGCGGTGGACTTTGTGATGGATTCGGTTTCGGTTGCCACATCATTCAAAGAGAAATTGGGTGAGTTGGGCATCATTTTTTGCTCTATCAGCGAGGCAGTAAGAGAGCATGGAGACTTGGTTAGAAAATATTTGGGAACTGTTGTTCCAAGAACCGATAATTTTTATGCGGCGTTGAATTCAGCGGTTTTCACGGATGGATCTTTTTGCTACATCCCCAAGGGTGTGCGCTGTCCCATGGAACTTTCCACGTATTTCCGAATCAACGAAGCGGGAACAGGTCAGTTTGAGAGAACGCTCTTGATTGCAGATGAGGAAAGTTATGTGAGTTATTTGGAAGGTTGTACTGCACCACAACGCGACGAGAATCAATTGCATGCTGCAGTTGTAGAATTGGTTGCCTTGGAAAAAGCAGAAATTAAATACAGCACCGTTCAGAACTGGTATCCTGGAGACAAAGACGGAAAGGGGGGAGTATTCAATTTTGTAACAAAAAGAGGTTTGTGTGACGGTTACAAATCCAAGATTTCTTGGACGCAAGTTGAGACAGGATCAGCAGTTACGTGGAAATATCCAAGCTGTATTCTGAAAGGTGATTACAGTGTGGGTGAGTTTTACTCAGTTGCTGTTACCAATCATCATCAACAGGCGGATACTGGAACCAAAATGATTCACATCGGTAAGCATACACACAGTACCATCATATCAAAGGGAATTAGTGCGGGCTTCAGCAACAATAGTTACAGAGGATTGGTGCAGATCAATTCTGGTGCGCACAATGCGAGGAATTTTTCGCAATGTGACTCTTTGTTGATGACAGATACGAGTGGAGCACATACATTCCCGTATATAGAAGTCAATAATTCTAGTGCCCAAGTAGAGCATGAGGCTACGACTTCAAAAATTGGAGAAGATCAAATTTTTTATTGTTTGCAGCGCGGATTGGACGAAGAACAGGCCATCAGCATGATTGTGAATGGATATGCAAAAGAAGTATTGAACAAGTTACCCATGGAGTTCGCGGTAGAAGCGCAAAAGCTTTTGGCCATCTCATTGGAGGGTAGCGTTGGATAAAGATTATGACCATGATTGAAATTAAAAATTTACAAGCTTCTATTGGAGAGAAGCAAATTTTAAAAGGACTGAATTTGACTGTAAAGCCAGGTGAGGTTCATGCGATAATGGGACCAAACGGTTCAGGTAAATCGACATTGGCTAGCGTTTTGGCGGGTCGTGAAGACTATGAAGTGACAGGTGGTGAAGTTGTTTTTAATGGCAAGAACCTATTGGAGATGGCGCCTGAAGAAAGGGCTCGCGAAGGTTTGTTTTTGGCCTTTCAATATCCTGTTGAAATTCCGGGTGTGTCCAATATGAATTTCTTGAAAGCGGCAGTTGGTGAAATGAGAAAACACCGTGGCTTGGAGCCATTGAGTGCAAAAGATTTCTTGGCAATGGTCAAAGAACGTTCAGCTTTGGTTGAATTGGACGGGCAGTTGGCGCATCGTGCGGTGAACGAAGGATTTAGCGGAGGAGAAAAGAAGCGCAACGAAGTATTTCAGATGGCCATGTTGGAACCCAAGTTGGCCATTTTAGATGAAACAGATTCTGGATTGGACATTGATGCATTGCGTATTGTTGCGCAAGGTGTAAATGCAATGCGCTCACCTGAGCGTTCTTTTGTTGTAATTACGCACTACCAACGTCTGTTGGATTATATCGTTCCAGATGTCGTTCATGTTTTGTACAAAGGACAAATTGTGAAAACAGGTACCAAGGAGTTGGCAATGGAATTGGAAGAAAAGGGTTACGATTGGATCAAAGAAACGGTGGCATAATGGAAACAACCAAATTGTCGACTTTGGACAAATGGCTTGCTCTTAATGGCGATCAAAAAACCATTGTGGGTGCACTAGCCAATGATTCAAAGGCCTTGATTAGCGGAATGGAATTTCCGCACACGCGATTGGAGGAATGGAAATATACCCGTACACAAAAGTTGGCCCAAGGCAATTGGAAATTGTCAGCAGCTGAAGTATTGAGTGATCCAGAGTTTGAAGCGGTAAATGAATTGACCGGTGAAACGAGTAAAGCTTTTTTTTCCGTGCTCAATGCAGCATATTGCACAGGTGCTTGGTCCATTGCAATTCCGGCCAACGAAAATATGGATGAAGCTTTTCAGTTTGTCATCAAAACCAATGGTCAGGATACTTGGACACAGCCCCGAATTTTAATTACAGCGAAAGCAAATAGTCATGCGAAGTTTGTTTTTCATTTTGAAGGAAAAGACGCTTCGTTTTGTAACGGTGTGATTCAAGTAGTGTTGGAAGAAAATGCGCGTGTGGATGTTGATGTGATTCAGGACAACGATGCTGCACATTATCAAGTGTTAGACATCAATGTAGACCAAGCCAAAGGAAGTTACTGCAATGTGGTAACCCATACTTTGGATGGTGGTTGGGTCAGAAACAATTTGATGATGACTTTGAATGGAGAGGGTGGTCATGCGAATTTGGCTGGATTTTATCTTCCCCACGGACAACAGTTTGTAGACAATCATACAATAGTCGATCACAAAGTTCCACATTGCACATCCAATGAATTGTACAAAGGCGTTTTGTACGATCAATCGAAAGGTGTTTTCAATGGAAAAGTTTTTGTTCGCCGTGACGCGCAAAAAACAGAAGCCTACCAAAGCAACAAAAACATCATGATGAGTGATGAGGCGGTGATAGATACCAAACCAGAGTTGGAGATTTATGCGGATGACGTGAGATGTTCCCATGGATCTACTACGGGTCAGTTTGATGAGGAAGCATTGTTTTATTTGCGAGCAAGAGGTCTAAGTGCTGAGGGTGCTAAGCAACTATTGGTTTCCGCTTATGTCAACGAGGTGATTGATCGTTCACAGAATTCAAATGTTGTGACATTTGTCAAGAATGAGCTTGCAAAGCGCGGTCGTATTATCGCAGATGAAATATGAGTATTAACGAGCAGATCAATCGTCTAAAAAAGGAATTTCCTCTTTTGCACCAAAAGATTAGAGGGAATGAGTTGGTCTATTTGGACAATGCGGCGACTTCTCAGAAGCC
>JBDLUK010000066.1:0-9253 GCA_039805365.1 Bacteroidota bacterium
TGAGAACAGAAACTACACGAATCACCAAGTCGTGGTTGACTTGGGTTAGTTTGGTCAATTCAATTTTAACTTCATTTGAAATATTGGCTAATTCTGAATTGACCATATTGTGCGTTTTAATGGGTGTTTTTCATAAAAATTACCCTCTGAGTTCTGCACCGAGCGGTTCGCAAATTCCCTTTTGTATGCGTTCCATGGTTTTCTCAATTTGAGCTTCGGTCAATGTTCCACTATTGTCTTGTAGTACAAATCCTACGGCGTAAGATTTCTTTCCTGCAGGCAATTTATCTCCCTGGTAAACGTCGAACAAGAATACATCGCGAAGCATTTTCTTCTCACTTTGTTGCGCACACTTTTGAATGTCTTGGAATTTGATTTTCTCATCCACCAACAATGCCAAATCGCGACGAACAGCAGGGTACTTGTACAGATCAGCTGTAGCTATTTTATTTCGTTCAATAGCCTTGAAAAACGCTTCAAGATTGATACTTAGGAAGTACACAGGTTGTTTGATGTCGTGTATTTTCAAAAAGGACTGAGCCACTTTGCCCATATTAACCACCACCTTTTTGATTTCATATTGCGCACACTCTGCAAATCCTTCTTTTTCTATGGCCTTGCCCTCTGTAAGTTGTTGCCCCATCAGAGACATCAGCTGCTCTCCAAAAAAGCGAAGGTGTCTGAAACCGTAATTTTGAGCGGTGCCGTGGGAATGTACTTTTTCATTTTGTCCTGTAAGCCAAATGCCCAAGGTTAATTCTTCTTGGTATCCAGATTCATTTTTAGAATAGACATTTCCTATTTCAAAAATGGAAACATTACTTTGTTTTCTATTAATGTTAAGGGCAATGGCTTCTAAACCGCTGTGCATGATATCACGGCGCATGATGCCCAAATCTTGACTCAGTGGATTCACAATTTTAATCGTGTCTTCTGTTTCTGAGTATTGATTTTTTGTAAGGGATAAGCTCTGTATTTCTGTTAATCCCATCGAACACAACATTTCCGCCAATTGGTTCTTGCGGTGATGTTGCGATGTGCTTTGTTGTTGCCAAGAAAATTGAAATTGTGCAGAAGGCTCTACTTGATCAAATCCATATACACGTAGGATTTCTTCAATGACATCAATCTCTCTGGTCACATCTACGCGACATCCTGGAACATGCAACAACCAAGATTTTTCTGTTTTGATTTCTATATCAAAATCGAGGTGGCGAAGTATTTCTTGAATGGTTCCGTCAGGAATCGACTTGCCAATGATTTTACATGCGTTTTCGGGATGAAACAGGATAGTGGTTCTTTCGAAGTTTTGCAAGATTTTTTCTTGCATCGATTTTAATTCTGCACCACAATATTCCGTCAATAACTCGACAGCTCGGGCTCGCGCCATTTCAAACATCTCAGGATCTACGCCTCTTTCAAATCGAAACGAGCTATCGCTGTGTATACCGTGATGTCTCGCAGATTTTCTCACGCGAACCGCATCAAATAAGGCACACTCCAAATATACTTCAGTGGTTTCTTCATTGACGCCGCTTGCGCTTCCGCCCATTACGCCAGCCAAACAGGCAGGTGAATTTTCATTGGCGATAATAACGTCTTGCTCAGTTAATTTTCTTTCAACGCTATCAAGCGTGGTTAGCACTTCACCTGAATTGGCATTTCTAACAACAATGTTTTTGGCCATCCACTTTGCATCAAATGCATGCATGGGTTGTCCTAATTCGTGTTGAACCCAATTGGTAATATCTACAACGGGATGGATACATTTCAGGCCAATGGCGTCCATGCTTTTTTTCATCCAATCCGGCGTTTGCGCATCCTTGGAAATGGTCAAATGTAGCAATGCATATCTTTTGCATTGGGTATCTGTGTGCACCGTTAAATGCCAATCGCCATTTCCCACTTTGGGAAGATGGGCAATTTTTTGAAGAAATGATTGACTCTTGCATTCACCATTGCTTCCAGCGATCAATTCACGTGCAACGCCATAATGAGACATGGCATCTGTGCGGTTGGGTGTTAAACCAATTTCCAAAACTTCCTGCTGAGTAAGTTGTAAAAAATCTGCAGCAGGCATTCCGATGGTTGCATTTTCAGGCAACACCATAATTCCGTCATGTGATGTGCCAATTCCTAGTTCATCTTCAGCGCAAATCATTCCGTAACTTTCAACCCCGCGAATTTTACTCTTTTTGATTTTCAATGGTTCATTACCATCACCAGGATACAATGTGCACCCGACGAGAGCAACCAATACTTTTTGACCTAAAGCAACGTTGGGCGCACCACATACAATTTGCAAAAGAGCCTCTTGCCCGACATTAACTTGAGTGATTCTTAGACGATCAGCATCTGGATGTTGGACAACTTCCATCACTTCTCCAATCACCACATCTCGAAGGCCGCCTTTTACAGATTCCATTCGTTCAATTCCTTCTACCTCTAACCCAATACGGGTCAATATCTCAGCCGCTTGCTCAGCGTTTGGTAAAGGTGAAACGAACTGAGCAAGGTAATTGTAATGTATGCGCATAAAAAATATTCGAAATCTAAGAGTACTTATTCAAAAGTGATTGGGATAATCACCTCTGAATCGATGTTGGCACCATTGCGTTGTGCTGGAGTCCATTTGGGCATGCCCATGATAAATTGCATAGCAGCTGCGTCCAATTCAGGTGAAATCCCTTGAGCTATCTTGGGGTTTTTCACATCACCTTCGGTATTGATCATCATCTGAAGATATACCGTTCCTTTGGTTCCATTCATGATGGCTTTTTCAGGGTACTTCAAGTTTTTTTCTACGTAACCATCGAAATCTGCGAAAGAGGCAGGAATTGTTGCTTTATTTGAAACCTCCAAAGTCATGTCCTTTTCAGCAGGAGCGTTGGCGTAAGTTCTAGAGGGAAGTGGAGCTCCTTCTTCATCCCAACGTTTCCAAGTACCTACTTTCATCCCCAAGTGATAATCCCCTTCGGTTTGCTTATTACCGTTTTGGCTATAGAATACAAAATGTCCTTGACGAACTTCCAAGTTCTCATCTTTGTATTTCCCGGTCATGAACACTTGACCGCCAGAGAAATTGATAGAAACTTCATAGGCTCCTTCGGCATTTTTTGTGCGGGTTCGGACATAAGCCGCCATATCTTCTGACTCAATTACTTGGAATTCGCTATTCAAATAGTCCTTCTTTTGAGACCAAGCAGAAGTGGTAAAAAACAATCCGAGAACCAGGGCAAAAATCGCGTTTTTCATGGAAATAAAATATGGCCGAAGATAAGGAAAAAATTAAGTTCAAGAAATTTATACGACTTTTGCCAAATGGACTATCAATTTGAAAGATCATGGTTGGAAACCGTGCGAAAGATTCAGGAGCGTTTTGATATGGGAACTCCCGATGTCACGGCCATCATATTTGTTGTTGGATTACAGGAACTGCAACGGTTTGATATGACATTTAAGAAGGATCAAAAAGTGGACATGATGCATGTGGGTATTTGCACCTTGTTGATGCCTTATGGTTATTTTGAATTCATGGGTCGTGACGAAGAAGGTTGGCCGCATTTTGAGCGCAAGGAAGATCTCCCAGAACTAGCGCCGGCTGATCAGGATCGATTGATGCGCGAGGCGATCATTCGATATTTTGAAAGTTAAATTACTTTATTTCAATCAACCTCGGGGCCTGTCTTCCTTTACTTCCAACCCTTGAAAGAAATTGCGCAAAATTTGGTTGTTGCATTCCACGTATTGGCGTTGTGAAGGATTTCTAAAAAACGCACTCAATTCATGCTTGCTGATTCTTGTTTCCACTGAGGCAAGAATTTTTATGATGTCTTCATCAATGAGATTGAGTGCAATTCTCATTTTTCTAAAAATCATGTTGTTGGTCAAATGCTTTTCCGCAATCGGCAGAGGCCCTTCTTTTTTGCCTCTTTTCAAAATGATAAAACCATTCAGAAAAGCCGCCAATTCCTCGTCTTTCATGTCCAAATAATCCTCATGGTCTTCCTTGTTTAACCAACGAATGATTTGGGTTCTATTCACCACAACACCCACCAATTTGAAAATGGCGATCATGTCTTGGTCACTGAAATTAAAGATGAATCGGATCCTGCGTAGTATGCTGTTTTTGGTCATTTTCGTGGTATTAGATAGAATGGCAAATAAAGTTTATATTGGTTGTTATTTCTTATTTTTTGCTCCTAGTGTTTTGTTATTTTTATTTGAGGGGAGAAAGTTTGTGTTGGAAACCACTTTTTCTCCAGATTTTAGCTCAAGTGCTTTTCGAGCATCCCCAGCTATTTTTCCACCTTGTTTAGCAGCCTTTTTATTTTCAACAAAACCCAATGGATTTTTTTTCTTTACAATTTCAGTTGTCGAAGCTTCTCCAAGCATTGAGAATATTAATTCAAGATCAGACATGTGATCTCTGAGATTTTGACTTTTGATATTTTTCAATTTTTTATGTTCGCTTGGTGTAATGCCAAAAGTAGCTTTGGATATTTCTGCGGTTAAAATGGAAAATTCAATTTGTTCCTTTATCCCATGATTTTTCCATTCATCGGTGAGTTCCTCTCGAATGGCAATGCTTCGCATTCTCTTTTCAATCCAGTCATCAGGGTATCCCTTAAGTTTAAAAAGTTCTCTTGTGCGCTGAGTAGCAAATTCGGGGTTTTCAATTTCTTCAAGCCTATCTGCGCCAATTTCAGAAAGCCATCTTTTGAAAGGTTCTGCCTTGGGTGAAGGGATACTTTGTATGATACGCAACAGTGTTTTGGTATTGGTAACATCTGTTAGATATGATTTACCATCTGAAGACATCATTTTCAGTTGTCCCAAATTTTGGGACAACTGATCATTCCCTTCTTTGATAATCTTTGTTTTGAGGGCATTCCAGTATTTTCTGGGTCTTGGGCTTTCTGTCAAAACCTCAATTACATCAATAATTGAGAAATACCATTGTTGCTCTGACTCATTCCATTCAGATCGAATCTGTTTACTTTCAAAGAGCTTTATTTTGGTCATGGTGTCAGTGGTTTTTAGATTCAGTTTTTTTTCGACTTGTCTGATAGGTCACTTCTTGCTCAGCTAATTTTAAAATTTGTAGGGAGTCCTCGGAATAATTTAGAATTTGCAAAATCTGCTCGGCGGTTTTCAATTTTAAAAGATGATGATGGTCGATTTGGTATAAATGACAAAGTGATTTGAGTTGTTCTTGAGACACTGGTCTCAATCCTCGTTCCATTTTACTGAGTATCGCTACGTCAACCCCCAATTCATTAGAGACTTTTTGCAAAGTAAAGCCTGCGGATTTTCGCGCCTTGCGGAGTTGGTTAGACAGGGTAGACATAATTTGACAAAACTAGTCAAAAAATAATAACGCAAAACAAAAAAGCCTTCCGAAGAAGGCTTTCAATTTTTAGTCGGGATGACAGGACTTGAACCTGCGACCACACGCCCCCCAGACGTGTACTCTACCAACTGAGCTACATCCCGTTGGAATTTTTCAGGGCGCGAAAATAGTAAATTTTACTCGCAATCTGAAGGAATTTGACAAGCACCTGGAACCAACGTCACGGTTTCTTCGTTGTTGGCCTCCTCAGAAATCTTGATAATACCTTCAGCAAATTGTCCGTCCTTGCATGCCATGATGTCCAACACAGCAAATCCTGCTTGGCCGCTTTGGTAATAAGAACTGAAGTCAAATTCTATCGATCCATCCGTGCTCGTTACGCCACAAGTGTCAAAACGAACAGCATTAGAGGGAGGTGGAAATTCTGATGGCAACGCATAAATGCGAACTTTGGAAAAGCGAACTGGAGCTCCGTCCATGTCCACAACTCGAATCAATGCTTTGGTTGGTTCAACCTTATAGCGATTGCAACTGCTTAATACGGTGGTGAACAACCCGGCCAAAACCAAGAACATTCCACCCAATACAAAACTAATTTTTTTCATTGCTTTCTTTTAAATTTCGCAAAGCATTAAGTTTGCAAAAAACAAAGAAACAAAAAAAATGATGAAAACCCTAAAATTTCCTCAGCCCCTATCCTTGATGATTGCGGGTGTTTTGATGTGGAGTGCGTGTGGTACACCCAAAAATTCATCAGAGCAAACCCAAGTGGAGCCTGCACCAGCTGCAGTAGAAGAGAAAATTGAAGAACAAAAGCCAATAAAAAGCAATATGAATACAAGAGTGAAAATTACAACATCACAGGGTGTGATGGTGGTGGAGTTATATGATGAAACTCCTTTGCACAGAGACAATTTTATTAAATTGGTAGAAGAGGGTTTCTACAATGATTTGTTGTTCCACCGTTGTATCAAAAACTTCATGGCTCAGGGTGGTGATCCTGAAAGTCGTGGTGCTTCTCCTTCAAAAATGTTGGGTATGGGCGGTCCTGGATATACAGTTCCTGCTGAGTTTAACGCAAATTTGATTCACAAGAAAGGTGCCCTTGCCGCAGCTCGTCAAGGTGATCAAGTCAATCCCAAGAAGGCTTCCAGCGGAAGTCAGTTCTATATCGTACAAGGTCAACAATTGAACGATAACCAATTGACGCAATTTGAATCACGCGCAGCCATGAAAATTCCTGGATTCAAATACACAGAAGAGCAACGCAAATTGTACAAAACAATTGGCGGAACTGCAATGTTGGACATGGATTACACCGTATTTGGTGAGATCGTAGAAGGATTGGATGTATTGGATAAAATCCTTGCACAACCGACCAAACAAGGTGATCGTCCTTTAGAGGATATCACAATGAAAATGGAAGTAATAAAATAATGAGCATCCAAGATAAAATAGCTGCTTTACTTGCCGACATTGAAAAAACGGAAATTGCTTCAGCTGATCAGGCGGAACAATTTCGAATTCAATACCTCGGAAGAAAAGGGGTGATGAATGATCTGTTCGAGGAGTTTAAAACCGTTCCGAATGATCAAAAGAAATCGTTAGGAAAGGATTTGAATGTCTTGAAAATGGCTGCGCAATCCAAGTGGGAATCCTTTGGAGAAGGCTCAGATACCAAGGAAGCGGTGAATCCCAATTGGGATTTTTCGATTCCTTCAGGATTCAATGGAAGAGGCAAGAGACATCCATTGTCTCTGGTTCAAAACGAAATCATTTCCATCTTCGAAAAAATTGGATTCCAAGTTGCGGAAGGTCCGGAAATCGAAGACGATTGGCACGTCTTCTCTGGTTTGAATTTTCCACCAGAGCATCCGGCGCGTGATATGCAGGATACGTTTTTTGTACAAACCAATCCTGACTTTTTATTGCGTACCCACACCTCAAGTGTGCAAGTTCGCGAAATGGAAAAGCGCCAGCCGCCTTTCCGCATCATCATGCCAGGGCGTGTATTCAGAAATGAGGCCATCAGCTCTCGCGCACATTGTCAATTTCATCAAATCGAAGGTTTGTATATCGACAAGAACGTTTCGTTTGCTGATATGAAGGCCACATTGTTGTATTTCGTTCAGTCCTTTTTTGGAAAAGCCAAGATTCGTTTGCGTCCTTCCTACTTCCCATTTACCGAGCCCAGCGCAGAGTTGGATGTGTATTGGGGATTGGAAACAGAGGCGGATTATAGGATCACCAAGGGCACGGGTTGGTTAGAGATTATGGGTTGTGGAATGGTAGATCCTGCGGTTCTTTCAGCAAGTGGAATCAACCCTGAAGAATACAGCGGTTTCGCATTTGGAATGGGCATCGAGCGTATCACCATGTTGCGCTACCAGATTGACGACTTGAGACATTTCTTTGAAAATGATATGCGCTTTTTGGAGCCTTATCAAAGTTTCAAAGCTTAGTACTTAGTGTGGATTTTACACTTTGTAAAAAAATGCCTTTGTTTTTAGGCACTTGGACTATATTTGTCAACGACTTAGAAAAGTAATTTCATGGCTACTACAGCAAAGAAAAAAGAAGCAAAAAGTACCACGACAGGTACATACGGCAAAGCAGACTACATCAAGTGGCATCGCGAGATCATGTTGATGCGTCGCTTTGAGGAGAAATGCGGTCATTTGTATATCCAACAAAAGTTTGGTGGATTTTGTCACTTGTACATTGGACAAGAGGCAATTTTGTCTGGAATGATGTCGGCTATTCGTCCTACTGATAAAGTAATCACAGCCTACCGTGACCACGCTCATCCATTGGTAATGGGATCAGATCCCAAGAAAGTAATGGCTGAGTTGTATGGAAAGGTAACAGGATTGTCCAAAGGAAAAGGTGGTTCTATGCACATGTTTGACAAAGAGAAAAATCTCTTTGGCGGTCATGGTATCGTAGGTGCTCAAATTCCAATGGGCGCAGGTATTGCTTTTGCAGACATGTACCGTGGAGAAGACAATGTAACATTGGCTTTCTTTGGAGATGGTGCTGCTCGTCAAGGTGCTTTGTTTGAGACTTTCAACATGGCCATGACTTGGAAGATTCCAGTGATTTTTGTTATTGAGAACAACCAATACGCAATGGGTACTTCTATCGAGCGTACTTCGAACGTTACCGATTTGAGCAAGTTGGGTGCATCTTTTGAAATGCCCAGTGAGTCAGTAGATGGTATGCGTCCAGAGGCAGTAGCTGATGCGATCAAGCGTGCAGCAGATCGTGCGCGTCGTGGTGATGGTCCAACCTTGTTGGATATTCAAACCTACCGTTACAAAGGACACAGTATGTCTGATCCTCAGAAGTACCGCACCAAGGAAGAAGTTGCAGAATATCAAGAGCAAGATCCTTTGGAGTATGTTGCAAGAGTTATCCTAGAAAACAAATGGATGACCCAAGAAGACTTGGATAAAGTTGAAGAGGAAATCAAGGCAGTGGTGGAAGAGTCTGTGAAGTTTGCAGAGGAATCAGCACTTCCAGAGGCACATGAAATTTATGAGGATGTGTATTCAGATCCTTATCCATACGTAAAAGATTAATTCGACCAGATATGGCAGAAATAGTAAGAATGCCCAAGTTGAGTGATACCATGACCGAAGGGGTGGTAGCAGCTTGGCACAAGAAGATTGGTGATAAAGTAAAGACAGGTGATTTGTTGGCGGAAATTGAAACCGACAAAGCCACCATGGAGTTTGAATCTTTTCAAGACGGTGTGTTGTTGCACATTGGTGTAGAGAAAGGAAAGAAGGCCCCAGTAGATTCTATCTTGGCCATTTTGGGTAAAGAAGGCGAGGACGTCAGCGCTATCATTGCGGCTGAGGCATCTGCTCCAAAGGCAGAAGAGCCAAAAGCAGCGGC
>JBDLUK010000067.1:0-5869 GCA_039805365.1 Bacteroidota bacterium
ATCTTGTAAATGAAATGAAAATGTGGGCGATAAGTGAAAACCTTTGGGTAAGAAGAGCGGCCGCTGTTAGTTTCATCTATCCTGCTAAAAAGAATATGTTCGTTCAAGATCAATGGGAGATCGCTCTGTTGCTGCTTGAGGACAAGGAAGACATGGTGCAAAAGGGTTATGGTTGGATGCTTAAGGTACTGAGCCAAAAAAGACAGAACGAGGTTTTTGATTTTGTACAGCGTTATAAAGCAAGAATGCCTAGAACGGCATTGCGCTATGCCATTGAAAAAATGCCAGCTCAATTGAAGAAGCAGGCAATGGAGAAATAATCCTCGTCCTGAAATATATTTGTAAATGAACTGTTTCAAGATTTCAATTTTTACACTGACATTAATGCTGCTATCCTTTCAAGGAGAAGCACAATTGTTTCAGCCATCCAAGATGTACACAGTTGAGGATTCATTGCGAGGCTCAATAACCGCACAAAGGTCTTGGTGGGATTTGACTTATTATCACTTGAATGTTGAGGTTTTTCCCAAACAAAAACGTTTGTATGGAAGTGTATTAATCGAATTCACGGCCATTGAAGAGGGAGAGGTAATGCAAATTGATTTGCAAAAACCTATGGAATTGATAAAAATAATTGATGAGTCAGGTAATTCACTTAACTGGACGCCAAAGGGAAACAATGCATACTGGGTACAATGTAGGGAAAGAATTGCAAAGGGTAAGCATTCTTCCATTACTTGCTATTATCAGGGAATTCCTAGGAAGGCTATTCAGGCTCCTTGGGATGGCGGATTAAGTTGGAGCAAGGATAATGCAGGGAATGATTTTATTGCCACTTCTTGTCAAGGTCTTGGTGCGAGCGTTTGGTGGCCATGTAAAGATCACATGTATGATGAACCCGATAGCATGCGCATTTCTATTGAAGTGCCCAATCCATTGGTGGCAGTTTCCAATGGAAGACTTGAGAATGTTTCAATACAAGATGACTCTCGGATTTATCATTGGGCAGTAAAGAATCCAATCAATAATTATGGCGTGAACATGAATATCGCGGCCTATGCTGATTTCAATGATTCTTTTGATGGAGAAAAAGGAAAACTGGACATGCATTTTTATGTTTTGCCCGAAGATCTTGAAAAGGCTAAGATTCAATTTGTGCAAGCCAAAGACATGTTAAAAGCTTTCGAACATTGGTTTGGACCTTATCCATTTTATGAAGATGGGTACAAAATTGTTCAAGTACCATACTTGGGAATGGAACATCAAAGTTCAGTTACTTATGGAAATAAATTTGCCAATGGTTATTTGGGCATGGACTTATCTGGAACTGGCTGGGGAAAAAAATGGGACTATATCATCATCCATGAAAGTGGACACGAGTGGTTTGCCAATAACATTACTTATAAGGATATTGCAGATATGTGGATTCATGAGGGTTTCACGACTTATTCGGAATCATTGTTTACAGAGTATTTCTATGGTAAAGAGGCAGGTCATGAGTACGTGATAGGACAACGAAGGAATATTGCCAATGACGCTCCAATTATAGGTGATTACAATGTCAACAGTGAGGGTAGTGGCGATATGTATTACAAAGGCGCCAACTTACTGAATATGATTCGTCAAATCAATGCGGATGATGAAGAGTGGAGATTGATGCTACGTGAGATGAATCGACGCTTTTATCATACAACGGTTACTACACATGATATTGAAGAGTTTATGTCTCAATATCTAAATCTTAACCTTCAACCCATTTTTGATCAATATCTCAGAACACGATTTATACCTGAACTTGAAATCAAATCAGAAAAGGGTCGTCACGACTTCCGTTGGAAAAACTGCAACAAGCAATTTGAAATGCCTTTGGATATTGAAATCAATGGCAAGCAGATTCGAATGGATGTTTCTTCAGAATGGAAAACTTTACAAGGAAAATACAAGAAGGGAAAAATAAAAATCAATCCCAACTATTACGTCAATAAACAGAAATAGCGCTAGCCAAACTTTAGCCTTCCATTCCTTCTGAATTCACCTTGTTGTTTTTACGCTTGAACAAAGAAGCATCCATCTTACCGAATTTGTAAGAAAGATTTATTCTCCATGTTTGCCAATCGCGGTAACGTTGTGAATCTTGAAGGAAATAAGGTGATGTGCTGTACATACTAGTCACACGCGTATGAAAAATATCATTGTATGAAATGCTCAAGGTTAAATTCTCATTACCCCTTCCTCTTGATGCCATTAGTTTATCAACGTCTGGGTTTCCTGTAGGTTTGTTATTGGCCTTTCCTACAGTAAATGATTTTTTCAAACTAAGATCAACACCGTAATTGGGGCGAATAAATCCTTGAACAGTATTGACAGGACCGCCGTGCATTCCCCCCATGCCACCACCACCAAAACCTCCGCCACCGCCTCTTTCACTACTTCCAACTTCTAAAGACTTTTTACTGGCATAATCACCATTGATTTGAATGACCGTGCTTTTGGGAAGTTTTACTGATGCTTGAAGTTTTATCCAATAACTGTTGATAGAGTTGTTTAAGTCGGGTGCAATGTTCGAACCATCAATGGTTGAGTTGTATATGTTCACCGTAGTGGTGAGATCTAGCCAATTGGTAAATGCATTTCTAGAAACCATTTCCAAACCAGAAGCCCATCCATAAAGTGCATTCATAGAAGTTGTCACGATGATTGTATCATTCAAAACAGAACTGAACTCGGTAAGTTGTTGTTTGATTGTAACATTTGAAGTATATCTTGAATAAAGGCTAGCGATAAAGGAGTGTCCTTTCTTGAATGTCTTCATATAGGACAATTCAGCGCTTTGGGTAAACTCAGGACGAAGGTTGGGATTTCCTCTGGATACGTTCAAGGAATCACTATAGTCGGTGAATGGTGAAAGCTGCATAAAGCTTGGACGATTGACCCTTCTGTTCAATGCAATCTGAAAATCTTGTGTCTCATCAATCATTCTGGTTACATAAACGGAAGGAAACAAACTAATGGGGTATTCAATTCGAAATGCTTGTCCTGTATTGTTCAATTTCCCTTTGTAATAACTGCTTTCTGCTCTTAATCCAACTTGATACTTCCATTTGTCGCCATTGATTGATAGGGTAGAATACAAGGCTTCGATTTGTTCCCAAAACGAGTAGTCCACTTTCAAGGATGGATCAGGTGTGTACGTTTGGGTGATGTTATCAAATCTTTCATTATCGTAGGTAGAAGTGTATTCACGAAGAGAAAACCTTCTTCCCATTTCTAATTTGTACTTCTCATTCAATTTGGAAACGAAATCCATTTGAAAAGTATATAACTGTTGAGCAACTCCTCCATACTGAGACCAAATCGATGGTGCTGCATTGGAGTATATATTTCTGTAATCACCATCAAAATTGGATGAAATACGGTTGTAATTAAAATCTGCTGTAAGTTCTGTTCCCTCTTTTGTAAAGATGTGTTTATACAAAACGCTAGATCCCAAATTTTTAAATTCACGATTGGTTTTGGAACGTCGATAATATTCGCCATCTGTGATGGCACCAGCCGCTAGTGTATCTACGTCTACATGCAAACTGTCATCTGGGCGAAAAGCTCCTTTGTTTAAACTTTGCGAAAAGGTAATTGTATTTCTATTATCAATGAACCAATCCATTCCAGCACTACCTCGTGCGAAATATCCGTTATTAATTGATGTTTGATACTGACTAGATGACAAAGGTAGACTGCCCAAATCCTCACGCAGTGTATTCGCATATGATAAACTTCTTCTTTGGTTTAGATTGGCGTTGACAAAGAAGTTCACCTTTCCTTGTCGGATATTGAAATCGATACCACCATTGTATCTGTATTTATCATTGAAGGCAAAGTTAGATTTTGGAGGTACGGTATTGATTCCACTTCGAATGCTACCATTATACCCACGACCTCTATTCTGCTTCATTACAATGTTCAAAATTCCACCGCCGCCGCCGGAAGCGTCATACTTGGCTGACGGGTTGGTGATGATTTCAACTCGTTGAATGGCATCTGCCGGAATTTGATCTATTGACAAAGTAGTAGGTCGACCATCCACAAAAATTTGTGGTGCTGTATTTCGAACACTTACGTTTCCATCTTGGTCCACTTGTACAATTGGAATATTTCTAAGCACATCTTCCGCAGTACCTCCGGCATTGATTGCGTTTTTGTCAACCTCGTAAATACTTTTATCAAATTCTTTTCTGAATCCGTTTTCATCTTTGATGATCAATGCGTCTTCCACAACGGGTCGCAATTTGATATTGCCTAAATCCTTTTCAATCGGTGGTTGTCCCATTTCCAATCGAATACTATTCTTCTTTTTGACATAGCCTATCATAGCCACTTCTAGAAAAATATTTTTGCCTACAGGAACTTTATCAATACTAAAGTCACCATTTCTCTCAGAAAGTGCCCCGTTAATTAATTTGTTATTTTCATCAACGATGCGAACAACTGCATACTCGAGAGGGGTAGAGCTAAGGGTGTCTAAAATTTTCCCATAAACACGACCGGTCATTTCAGCCATTGGTCCCATACCTCTTTTTGGGCCTCCATCTCTTTGAGCGGATGCAGAAAAAGATGAAATGAAAATGGCAACAATTAAGCTAACTCTGAAGGCAAATCCTTCAACATTTCGTTGTAAAAATATCATTAAACAAAGATACATGTTGGAGGTTGAACAATGTTACTTTTGAGACAATGAAACCGATTCCTTTTTCGCCACCGCGCATTGATGAAAAAACCATTGCTGCTGTTACTGAAGTTTTGCGTTCTGGTTGGATTACTACAGGTCCCAAAACCAGAGCTTTGGAACAGAAGATTCAAGAGTATATTGGAGGTGGTCCAGTGATTTGTTTAAATGCATGGACCAATGCAGTTGAATTGGTTTTGAGATGGTGGGGTGTTGGACCTGGAGATGAAGTGATCATTCCCGCATATACCTATGCAGCAACTGCAAATATAGTAATGCATGTTGGTGCAACGCCTGTTATGATTGATTGTGAGGAGGGAGGTTTTTTAATCGACTTGGAAGCGATGTCCGCTGCAATCAATGAAAGAACCAAAGTGATTATGCCTGTTGATTTTTCGGGATTGCCGGTGGATTACTCGCGAGTAATGGAAATCGCGAAGCAAAAATCAAACTTGTTTTTAGCTGCCAATGCACATCAACAAATGTTGAATCGAATATTGGTGATTTCAGATGCAGCACATTCTTTTGGTGCACAATACAACGGAAGACCTGTAGGCTCTGAAGTAGATGTGGCGGCATTCAGTTTTCATGCTGTTAAGAATTTTACAACAGCTGAAGGTGGTGCTTTGGTATTTAATCTTCCTGAACCATTTGACAATTCAGCTCTTTGGAAGGAAATCAATATAAAAGCGCTGCATGGCCAAACCAAAGATGCTTTATCCAAAACACAGGCCGGCCAATGGCAATATGATGTCGTCGAGCCGGGATATAAATGTAACATGACGGATTTGCAAGCCGCCATTGGATGGGTGGAAATGGATCGTTACGCGGAGGATCACTTACCCAAACGGAAATCTATTTTCAAACTTTATGTGAATGGATTTTCGTCTTTTGATTGGGCTATCCTTCCTGCTTTTCACATCGATAACCGAGAAAGCAGTTATCATTTGTTTCCGCTTCGAATCAAAGGTTTTGATGAGGGAAAACGAAATGCGCTCATTACATTTTTGGCTGAGAAAGGCATTTCTACAAATGTTCACTTTCAACCATTGCCTCGATTGAGTTATTACAAAAGCTTAGGTTTCAGCGAATCGGATTTTCCGAATGCTTTCGCTCAGTTTGAAAACGAAATTTCGTTACCCGTTTATT
>JBDLUK010000068.1:0-3992 GCA_039805365.1 Bacteroidota bacterium
TGCCTTTGGCATCAATGGTTTGCGCATTGGCAGGAGCAGTAACTTTTCCCACTTGAACAATTTTTCCATTTTGTATCAAAAGATCACCTTGGATATTTCCTTCTGCCTCGTTGGTCCACAAGGTTGCGTTTTTGATCCAAACAGTTTCTTGAGCGGGAAGCTCGGTTCTTCCATAAGCACCAAAAGGATAGCTCATTTCCGTATGTGGTGTAATCCATTCTTCAATAGCTGATTCCTCCTCTGTTTTTGGCTCTTCGCCTTTCCAAAGATGACTTCCAGAGATGGGCAAATTTCGTTGATCTTGGTTTTGCTCAGACAACATCCATCCGTTTATGATGTGGTTGTTATTTTCCAAAGTGATGTAACGCGCTTCAAGGAACTCTGCATCAATTTTAACACTGTCTTTTCCTGTATGATTATCGGCGATCAATTGGAAGGTTATCCTTGCTTCGTCTGTTTTAATCACGCCTTTGTTGGTGAGGGTGTCACCGTTTTGAATCCATACTGCTTCTAATCCGCGAGGGGTTTCTTTTACCTGCAATAGCACTTTGATTTCTTGTGCATTGGGCAAATTGTTTTTTCGGTAGCTGAGGTCGTAGGTGCCTGTCCATTCATTTTTTTGAAGGGGCTTCACTTCATGTTTTTCACCCATCACCCAATTGTATTCAATTTGACAATTGGAGGAAAGTAGCGTGTTGGAGGTGACAATAAAGTTGGCAAATTTCCCCTTTTCAACAGAACCTATCAAGTCATAAGCTTTGATCCATTGAGCGGGGCGGGTAATCAAAGCAGCAAAAACATCTTCTTCTGTCAATCCGTACAATGCTGCCTTTCTGATTTGCTTCAATATTTGTGACTTGTCTTCGAGACCATCAGCAGTAAATACAAAAGGCACCTGAGCGCTTTTCAATGCGGCTGCGTTGCTCGGCGCCCAATCCCAATGTTTCATTTCTTCCAATGGAACTTGACGCGCCAAAAGTGGATCTATTAAATCCATTGGGCCAGGGAAGTTGAGTGGAAGAATGAAAGTGCCCTTGGTTTTTTTAATTTCCTCTATGCGTTGGTATTCGTTACCACTTCCTTTGAAGATGTATTGAATGTTATTTTCATCACCAATTTTATCGGCGCGCAGAACATTCCATTTGTCATCTGTTTCAAAGAATGATGGGAATTGTTGAAGTTGAATGAAAGATTCCAAACTCAAGTTGCGTTCACTTTTTTGACCATTGTTTTTGTACCAATCTGCATCGAAATAAGTTTGACGCAATAGGGCAATGGATCCCATCAAGCTAGAAGGATAATCTTGTTGGCTGCTTCCTTTGTCGAAAGAGTAATGCGCGGAAACATTGGATCGAAGAAGTCCTATGTTTTCATTTTCATGCAAGGCCACCAAGGCACCTGTACCGCGCACGATTCCATTGTTTTGGTAGGTAAGAACCGCGCCGAATCCAGCTTGAATAAGCGGGTTCGCTTGATCGGCATTGTAGGAATAATGATAACTGGCGGCATAATCTGCATGGATGGCATCGTTCCAACCAAAAGCACCTTTGCGATCGCGATCCATGTGTGGATAAGGTGACCAGTTGGAACGCTCAACTGCAGGCTGACCCAACTGACTGTTTAAGTCAATGAATGATGGGTAGATGTGTTTTCCTTCGCATGAAATCTCAATCGTTCCGGGAGGCAAGGTTAGTTTACTTCCTACATTGATGATTCTACCTTGATGTACAAGTACGGTAGCATCTTCAATGGTGGTGGTCTCATTGATGTGCACAGTGGCATGGGTAAGCGCTGTCGGAACAACATCTTTTTCCCGAGCCCCATTCACAGGAAAGGTGGGTTGTGCTTGAAGACAAATCGTCGCCAAGATTGCAGCACACGTAAAAAGTTTTCGCATACTGCAATGATAAGAAATAAAAGGCTATTCTACAATGCCGACGTGATCAGGAATAATAAGCTTTCCGGCGGTTTTGGATTGAATTTCTTCGATGCTCACATCAGCGGCTCTTTCCAATAAAATAAATGCGCCATCCTTGATGTCAAATACGCCCAAATCCGTCACAACTTTTTTGATACAATGCACACCGGTGAGCGGCAAGGAACATTGTGGAAGCAATTTAGAATTTCCCGCTTTGTCACAATGCTGCATGGCTACGATGATGTTTTTTGCTGAAGCCACCAAGTCCATCGCACCACCCATTCCTTTGACCATTTTACCCGGAACTTTCCAATTGGCAATATCGCCGTTTTCGCTAACTTCCATGGCGCCAAGAATCGTAAGATCCACTTTCTGTGCGCGAATCATACCAAAACTCATGGCGCTGTCAAATATGGAGGATCCTGGAAGAGTGGTCACGGTTTGTTTCCCTGCGTTGATCAAATCTGCATCTTCCTCTCCTTCGAATGGATAAGGCCCCATGCCCAAAAGTCCATTTTCAGACTGAAGTACAACTTCGATGTCTTGAGGAACATAATTGGCCACCAAAGTGGGAATTCCAATTCCCAAGTTGACATACATGCCATCTTTTACTTCTTTCGCTATGCGTTTTGCAATTCCCTTTTTGTCTAGCATGATCAAGCTCTTTTTTGGGTAGTTCTTTGTTCAATTCTCTTCTCGTAGTTCACCCCTTGAAATATTCTGTGAACGTATATTCCTGGTGTGTGGATGTGGTCGGGATCTAGCTCACCAGCGGGAACCAACTCTTCTACTTCTGCAATGGTGATTTTCCCAGCCATGGCCATCATGGGATTGAAGTTTCTTGCAGTACTTCTAAAAACAAGGTTGCCCATGGTGTCTCCTTTCCATGCTTTGACAATGGCAAAGTCGGCGTCAAAGGCATATTCCATTAAATAAGTTTTACCATTGAATTCACGGGTTTCTTTTCCAATGGCCACTTCCGTTCCTACGCCAGCAGGTGTGTAAATGATGGGCATGCCGTAACCGGCAGCCATGCATCGGGTGGCCAAAGTACCTTGAGGTACAAGTTCAACCTCTAGCTCACCGGACAACATTTGTCTTTCAAATTCATCGTTTTCTCCAACATAGGAGCTGATCATTTTTTTCACTTGCTTGCCCTGAAGCAATAGTCCCAATCCGAAGTCGTCCACTCCTGCATTGTTCGAAATACAAGTTAAATTTTTAACCCCTTTTTTCACCAATTCAGTGATGCTGTTTTCAGGAATACCACACAATCCAAAACCACCTACCATTAGTGTCATTCCATCTTGAATTCCCTGACAAGCTTCTTGGGCGTCTTTGACAACTTTATTCAGTCCCATAATTATTTTTTTATTGTTGAATCTACCCCGTCCATAAACAATTCTCCATTGTTGTATAAGCCGTCATCATCTCCTTCGCTGAAGATATCTTCATCACTGAAAATGACATCCGGATTGGTCGCTCGGCAATCAAAGCGCAAGGTATCGAAGTTCGCGGGACGAGCAAAGTCGCCGCGTGAAATTTTAATGTCATTGTTGGCGTATACCTTGTTCATGTAATATCCAAAAATTGGAAGTCCTGTATTGGCACCTTGACCCAAGTTGGTACTGGAGAAACGAACGGTAGGATCTTGCGCACCAACCCAAACTCCTGTCACCAAATCAGGGGTCATCCCAATGAACCAACCATCGGTATTGTTCTGTGTAGTTCCGGTTTTTCCGGCCAAAGGATAGCGAAGATTTCCGTAAGGACGTCCGCTTCGAATTCTTGCTGCTGTTCCAAAATTACAAACGCCTTTCATCATGTCCACCAATGCATAGGCTACACTCGGGTCTAAGGCCTGACTGATTTGAGGATCGGCTTCATAAATCAAGTTCCCATTGCGGTCTTCAATGCGCAGCAAGTAAGTGGGCTCAATGTACATCCCTTGGTTGACCAACGCGGAGTTGGCACCTACCATTTCATACAATGACAATTGGGCCACACCCAACGCAATCGAATAAGTGTGGGGAATGTCGCTCTTGATTCCCAAGTTTCTGGCCAGTGCAATTAC
>JBDLUK010000069.1:0-3080 GCA_039805365.1 Bacteroidota bacterium
TGTCTTCAAATTCATTCTTGATGATAAGCATGGGAAGACTCAACAATGAACATCCTAAAATGGATAGGAAAACCACGGAGTTCAGTAAGTGAAATGCGCCATGAACTTTGGTTCCGAAAGAAAGATTCTTTGCTTTAACCACTTTGCCCATGTTTTTCATTGTACACTCTGCAGCACCTTTTGTCCAACGAAATTGCTGGGCCTTCAAAGCATTCATTTCTGCTGGAAGTTCAGCGGGAGATCCGATTTCTGGTAAATAGATAAATTCCCAACCTTTCAATTGAGCACGATAGCTCAAATCCAAATCCTCAGTGATGGTATCACTTTCCCAACCGCCTGCATCAGCAATGGTCGACTTGCGCCATACACCAGCTGTTCCATTAAAATTGATGAAGTGATGGTCCATGTTTCTACCCATTTGTTCAACCGTAAAGTGAGCATCTAAACCGAAAGCTTGTAAACGGGTCAACAAAGAGTAATCTTCGTTCAAGTGTTCCCAACGCGTTTGAACAACACCTACTTTGTCATGTAAGTAAAAGAAAGGGATGGTTTGTCTCAAGAAGTCTACACGGGGAATGAAGTCAGCGTCAAAGATGGCTACAAATTCACCTTTGCAAAATTCCAATCCATATGCCAATGCTCCCGCTTTGAATCCTGTATTTTTTTCTCTTTTAATTTGAACGATATCGATTCCTTTGGCCTTCCATTCCTCCACTTTTTTACGACCAACTTCCAAAGATTCATCTGTACTATCATCCAATAATTGGATTTCCAATTTGTCTTTTGGATAATCGAAAGCACAAACGGCGTCAATCAGACGTTCAATAACATATAGTTCATTGTAGACGGGTAACTGAATGGTAACGTGCGGCCACTCATTGTCCGCAATAACGGGCTTTTGAAGTTTACGACGATAGCTTCTTGTGAATTGTATGGCCAAGTTGAGTTGAACCAAACTATACAAGAAAATAAATACCAAACAAACGCCGTAAATGGCAAGAGCGGTGTAAGCTAATTTTTCCAATGAGTGTATTTTAAAAAGTTAAGAGACAAAAGTAAATCAATTCTGTTGGATTTGGTTGATTCTGGAAAGGATACCTGACCACAATTTTAATCTCTGCTGATATCCCCATTCGATAATGGCTTCTACTTCTTCTTTTTTGGTTGTGTCTCCATCGATAAGCTCTTGCGTCATTTGTTCAGAAAGTTGACCATGGTGATCGCCATCCAATTCAATATGCCTTTTGAGATAATAAATGAAAGTTTCCAAATTGGCTCCAGAATTTTGAAGTTCCTCAACCATAGATATAAACATTCCAGGAATCAAATCTTCTCTGCCGTATGTAAATAATGCAGCACGTTCATGTAGCGATTTTGTTTCGATTTGTTTCATTGTAGCCAAGACAAAATCCTGTGCTTCTTGAGGAGCATTGCATTGAACCAATGCGATGGGAACAGAAGTTCCATTCTGAAGAAGTTGAATGAATTGTCGAATGGTTTGCGTATTTGCTCCGCATTGATCCATGGCTTGCAAGTACAACTCAAAATGACTAATGTATCCTCCTTTTGGATGAACATCACTTTCCTCGCCCAATACAATTTCATTGATGAAAAATCGAGTAGTAGGAGAGCCCACAGGCATCCAAGGGTGTGACATTCCTGTCAAATCACGTTGCAAAGATTTGAGTAGTGACATGAAGTCCCAAACTGCAAATACATGTGATTCCATAAAAACTTGAATGTCCTGCAATGAGGACATTCTCTGGTACATAGGGTGATGCACCAATTGGTCTTTTGAAGTAGTGGCTAGCATAATTTTAATTTCGAGGCGAAACTAGAACAGCATCAATTAAACAAGTCGTAATTTATCGTCCTTCTACATGAAGAATACGTGTGTATTTTTTCATGGATCTAAGCGTCAAGAAAATAACAAATGATACAATGATTGCTTTCATCCAAAATGGACTCATGATATGTGACCAATCTGTAAAGCCATAATGCATGTAGTTTTTGAAAATGTCCAACAATGCCATTGACAAAAAGATTGCAAAAAATCCATTGTACTCTCTCTTCAAAACATTCTTCAAAGAGAACTCCCACGTAGGAGACTTCCATTTTGACAATGCTGGTAAAAAAGCAGGTGTCTTTGCTGCCCAATCTAAATATACTTGACCGAATTTGCCTCGCAAGAAAAACTCTTCTGCGAACATGATGCGTTCGTAATAGATCCAATACATCAAGCAACACACCAATGTAAACCACCAATTACCTACGTATATAATAATACCAAACCACATAAAAAAGTTTCCCAAATACAATGGGTGACGAACAGTACTATAAATTCCTGTAGAATTTAATACTTCAGCAACTTGGCCTTCTTTGGTATTTCTGCCTGATGTGCCGCGTGGGACATAACCGATGGCAATAGCGCGAATGAACAATCCGAGAAGTGAAATAGCAATACAAATCCATGCGGTGGTTTCATCAAAAACGGAAAGATGCTCGTCCCAACCCATTCCAATAACAATTGCTGCCATCGCATACAAAGCCAAGGGAAAGTAAGATCTACCCTTGAATAACCAGTTACCGGTTTTGTCAAATTCTTCTATTAATGCCATGCCGCAAATGTAATCATGAAAGCTACAAGATGCGCTATAGATTTATTGGTTCAAGGCTTTCAAAAGATCTTCTTTAGAAATGATGCCCTCATGACGCCATACTTCAATGCCGTTTTTGAAAATGATTAGTGTTGGCAACACATTTATCTTTTTCAGTGTCGCAATATTCTTGTTCTCATCAACATTGATCTTTTGAATTTTCAATGATGCATTTTCTGTGGCAATCTCTTCTAGGATGGGTTTCATTTTTTTACAAGGTGCACACCATGGAGCATGAAAGTCTACCAAAGTCAAAGTTGACTGAGAGATTAATTTGGAAAAATCTGTTTCATTCATTCCTTCCACCTTGGCTGTTGCACCTGCAAGAGGAAGATTGTCTCTACCCCAAGCCATGATTCCACCCTTTAATTCGATAACTTCAGTGAAGCCATTGTTTCTAAGTTCGCGCGCTGCAGAGGCACT
>JBDLUK010000070.1:0-3375 GCA_039805365.1 Bacteroidota bacterium
ATTTCTGAAGTATTCAACCACATTTTATCGAAATCCTGCTGTGGTAATCTTTGACAATTACCGATGGCCTTATCACCTTGCTTCCATTTCCAAACATGAGCCGTTCCCCAGGTAATGACCAAGACTTGACTGGACAATATTGATGCTTGCAAATCATCCACTATAGACTTGGACCATTGCTGCAAAGCCTCTTTGGAAAGTTCTGATTGCCCAACTTTACCTGCCATGAGCATCTTCCACTTCTCTTCATGAAATACAATGCTTCGCTCCAAAGCATCTAGATCTCCTTTCAACCAACTCAAAATCGACAAAGGCTGAAACAAAGTCCCCATCGGATTGGACAAGACCTTCCATTGGTTCAATTCACAACGCTGAGCAACTTCCACAGAAAAACAAGAACCCAACATTACAGCTTTGGGCTGTTTGGGCAATGACCAATCGGCCCATCCTTTCCATCGATCTGAAAGCTGTGTGCTCATGATGGAAGAATAATGTTCCCACATTTAAAATGCCACTTGGGGCAACGAGAATGACCATGCATTCCACACGGACGACAGGACAATTCTTCTTTGGTTTCCAATACAACAGAAACATCGGACAATGGACCAAAGCCAAATGCTGGAATCGTGCTGCAGAAAAAAGCCGTTACTGGCGCATTCGTGGCAGAGCACAAATGCAGAGGCCCTGAATCATTCACAAAATTCATCACTGCATGTTTCATCACATAACCCGATTGCAACAGCGAATATTGCCCAGCCTTGACCTCCATATTCGGATGTTTCAATTGAGACATACATTCCTGGAGAAACGCCAAATCGGTTGGCCCTCCCAATAGCAATACTTTTTTATCCTCATGTCGATACAACACTTGCTGCCAAACTTGCAAAGGAGCCTGCTTGGTTTGCCAAACGGATGCTGGACTGATAGTGATATATGGCAATTCCGGTAGTGATACGCTATGCGCTTGCACTTCCAAGAAAGGTCGAAATAATTTCTCACTTCCTACAAGGTCCATCAATCGTTGAACCTCGTGCACGTTTTCTCCCCATCTATGCGCGATACGCACTTTATAAAAATGGGACCACCAGCCTTGACTGTATCCAATCTTTTCTGATGCCCCTGAAAGCAAACTGAACAGCCCCATGGTAAAAAAACGCTGAGCCAAATAAATCTTATCGTACTTAACTCTTCTAACGCTTCTCAATAAAGACCACCAAGATTTCCATTTGTTCTTTTTATCCCAAACCCAAACATGATTGACGTTGGGTTGATTTTGATAAAAAATTTCGTTCCCTTTGCGCACCAATACATCCACTTGAAAACCCTGATCATGCAAAGCACGCACAGCAGCGGTGCCAAGAATAGCATCACCAATAAAAGCAGTTTGTATAAAAAGAACACGTTGCATTATACCGCTACTTCATGCTCACGCAAAGCATCGTTCAATGATGTCTTTAAATCGGTACTTTCCTTGCGTTGACCAATGATCAATGCACAAGGAACGCCATATTCACCAGCTGCAAATTGCTTGGAATAAGTTCCAGGAATCACCACACTGCGCTCCGGAACTTCGCCCACATAAATCTTCGGCGATTTGCCCGAAACATCAATAATCTTGGTCGATTTGGTCAAAACCACATTGGCCCCTAGTACAGCCTCCTTTCTTACACGAACGCCTTCCACAACAATACATCTCGAGCCTATGAAGCAACCATCCTCAATAATCACAGGTGCAGCTTGCAGGGGCTCCAATACACCGCCAATTCCTACTCCACCGCTCAAGTGAACATCCTTACCGATTTGTGCACAAGAACCCACTGTGGCCCATGTATCCACCATCGTTCCGCTTCCAACGTATGCGCCTATGTTGACATAGCTCGGCATCATGATTACACCAGGAGCCAAATAAGCACCGTATCTCGCAACTGCATGCGGCACAACGCGCACACCCAATTCCGCGTAATTTCTTTTCAAAGCCATTTTATCATGAAACTCCATTGGTCCCGCTTCAAACGTTTCCATTTTACGAATGGGGAAATACATCACCACCGCTTTCTTTACCCATTCGTTGACTTGCCATTCGCCATTTTCAAGTGGCTCTGCAACGCGCAATCTTCCTTTGTCAATTTCCTCAATTACTTGCTCAATGGCCGAGATTGTCTCTGCTGATTGTAACAAGGTTCTATCTTCCCAAGCTTTTTCAATGGTTATTTGTGTGGCTTCGCGATTCATCTATTTGTATTTTGGTCAAAAATACGAACAGCATGGGAAGATTGGTTGCCATTGATTACGGAGAAAAAAGGTGCGGTATAGCAGAAACAGACGATTTAAAAATAATCGCCTCACCCCTGACCACCGTTTCCCCAAAAGAAATTCTGGCATATCTAACCCAATACAACAACAAATTTGATATTGAAGGGATTGTGTTGGGTGAAGCACGATACCTAAGCGGTGAAGCTTCCGAGACAACAGAACAACAACTCGCTTTTCAAGATAAGCTTCAAAAACATTTCCCAAAGATTCCAATATTCAGGGTAAATGAAATGTTCACCAGTAAAATGGCGAGCCAAGCCATTTTGATGGGAGGTGCTTCCAAAAAACAAAGGGCTGACAAAGGGCTCGTGGATGCCATAAGCGCAGCTTTGCTGCTTCAATCTTACTTGGGATAAATTAACTTCTGCTTCAAAAGTGCCTTTGATTATCTTTGTACTCCATGAAAAAAACGAGTCTTTTTCTAATTTCCATCATTTTTCTTTTGAGCGGTTGTACTGAGTACAACAAAATCTTAAAAGAAAAAGACATGAACAAAAAGTTTGAGGCCGCCGTTAAATACTACCAAGAAGGGGAATGTCACAAGGCGCTGCCCTTACTTGAAGAATTGCAAGGTCCAACAAGAGGAAGTTCCATTTCAGAAGATGTTCAGTATTATTTTGCCATGACCAACTTCTGCATCAAGGATTACGTGATGGCAGGATATTTTTTAAAATCATTTGCCAAGAACTATCCCAGACACGCCAAAGCAGAAGAATGTCTATTTAAATCCGCATACTGCAGCTATCAATTGAGTCCTGAGTACACATTGGATCAAACGGATACACACAATGCCATCAATGATTTTCAATATTTTCTTGACAAATACCCGACTTCTGTTTTAAAGGACTCTGCCAACGTCCTTGTAGGCGCTTTGAATCATAAGTTGGAAGAGAAAGACTTTGAGAACGCTAGGATCTTTGTAAAGACTGAGCGATACAAGGCCGCATCATTGGCTTTGAAACAATTTATCACAAAATACCCTACCTCTCAATACCGCGAAGAAGTGCAATACTTGATTGTTAAAAGCAATTATCTTTTGGCGGAGGGTAGCATCGAAACAAA
>JBDLUK010000071.1:0-4198 GCA_039805365.1 Bacteroidota bacterium
GATTCATGGAATATTCTGCAACAATTTGTTGCATTTAAAGACATGAAAGATTTACAGACGGCAATCGAAAAAAAACACACACCTGCTCAAATTGCTCAATACAATCAAGATTTTGCTCTGACCTTTGCTCGATTATCCAAACAACTCCCACAAGAGAAGAATCCCCACATTGTATACATGAATGGTGGTCTAGGCGCTGCCTCCTATGCCATTGACCAATTGCTTTATGTTGGCTTGGACTACTACTTATATCCAGATCCATTGGTCAATGAGTTTCCAAACGACAGATTCCCGTTGTATAAAAAGAAGAACATGCAGCCATATTACGTTGTTCCCAATGCCATTTTCAACTGGTTAAGTTACCGTTACAATGATTATGATAGCCTACCTCCCGAAAAAAATGACTTTCTAAATTCACTCGTGTACACCGGGAAATTAATGTACGCCATGGACATCGTTTTGCCTGAGTTAGCCGACACCACCAAAATGATGTGGAGCGAAAAGGAATGGGAATGGGCCAAAGAAAATGAAATGAACATTTGGAAGGAAATGGCCCGACAAGAAGTGATGTTTGGCACCAAAAAAGAAGACATCTACAAATGGTTCACTGAAGCCCCCTTTACCAATGCTGGAAATCTTCCTCAAAACTCTTCTCCACAATTGGGATTGTGGATGGGATGGAAAATCGTTTCAGCTTACATGGAAAAAAATCCAGAAATTACACTTGAGCAATTGTGGAAAGAAAGGAACAATCAAAAAATTCTTTCTGCATTTAAACCCAATATTTAGATCATGAGCAAAACATCCAATATTCAAATCGACATCGAACTTGATGCCAATAAAGTAGCCGAAAACATTTCTTGGGAAGCCTCAGAAACAGGTGATCGTAGAGATGCCAAAGCCATGATTCTTGGCTTTTGGGACAAGCAAGAACGCAACACCTTGCGTATCGATTTGTGGACCAAAGAAATGACGGTAGAAGAAATGAAATTCTTTGTTCACCAAACCTTGCTTACGCTATCCGACAGTTTCGAAAAATCTACTGGAGACCACAAAATGGCCGCCACCATGCGCGATTTCTGCGAGTACTATGCAGAGAAGATGAATGTTGGGCCGAATCAATAAGGTTGTCGATTTAAAACATACGACTCCTCTATCTTCTCGTGATTTTCATTTTCACCCTTCAAGGTGATTTGAACTTCATCTCCTTTGATGTGGTATATAATTACCTGTGGAAAATCGTGCTTGAAATTGCTCACCTCCAAATGATTCTTGGATACCTTCTCCAATTTAAACAAAGTGGGTTTCCTTGTCATATTGGGATAAGCGCAATAAAAAGTTCCAGCGTCCTTTTGCATCAATTCAAATTTTTCTTTGAAAACTGTATCGCCATCTTCCATTATCCAAGCTGTTCCATACGCTTCATTTTTCAAATCAGAAATATTCCATTGCTCATAGGAAATACCTTCACCGCTTGTCCCGCCTTTCCAAGTTCCCGACATGTTGGCAACGAATGATTGGGTTGAATTGCAACCCAAAAGAAGAATTCCTGTGCCCAAAACACAAAACAATTTCTTGCTATATTGCAGGAAATTGTAAAGTGTACCATAACTCACCTTACTTACCATAAACGAAAGATAATGAACGCACAACAAAAAAGAGCATTTACCGCTTTGATCTTGGTTTTTTTCTTCTGGGGATTTGTAGCCTCTGGCAATGACATCCTGATTCCTGTTTTCAGAAAAGCATTGGATCTTAGTCAGACACAATCGCAGATGGTATCATTTGCTTTCTACGTGGCCTACACTGTTGGCTCCATCGCTTACGTTGTCATTTCTAAATTGAGAAAGAAAGATATTCTAGCCAGCATCGGATACCGCAAAGGACTTGCGCTGGGCTTGGCCATTAGCGCGGTAGGTACAGGAATGTTCTACCCAGCTGCGCAGCATTACGTAAAAGCAGAGACACATTACCAAGAAGAATTGGTTGCCTATTATGACAGAATGACCATGATGCATACAGGGCAATTGACATTGGATTTTTATACCCAAAATGAAAACACCAAAATTGTTGCGCAAAACGAATTCAAATCGGCCAAGAATACCGCTTTTGTTTTATTCATTAGTGGATTATTTATTGTAGGTCTTGGGTTTTCATTACAACAAACAGTCGCCAATCCTTTGGCGATTGTATTAGGTAATCCAGCAGAAGGAAACAACCGTTTGAGTCTTGCGGGAGGAATCAACAACATTGGAACCACCATCGCTCCGCTCATCGTTTCATTCGCGCTGTTTGGCAAAGTTGGTGGAAACAATGATTTGGATGTAGGTGCAGTGAAAACGCCCTATCTCATTTTGGGTCTTGCATTTTTGGCTGCAGCTTATTTCTTCTTGAAAAGCTCCATCCCTGATCAAATTGAAAACAACGAAGAGCAATCTGCTGAAACCTCAAAGAAGAGTGTTTTCAAATATCCACAATTGGTTTTGGGTATGGTTGCCATATTTGTTTATGTAGGCGTTGAAGTTTCTACAGCTTCCAACCTACCTGAATTCATGAAACAAAAATTACATGTTCAAGAAAGCGACATTGCACCCTACGTTTCTTTGTTTTGGGCCAGCTTGATGATTGGCCGTTGGACATCTGCAGGAATGGTATTTGCCAAAAGTGATCGCCAGAAAATGTTGTTCCGTTGGTTGTTGCCCTATGGTGCGTTTTTGGTTTTCTTGCTGAGCAATGCCATTGCGGGTCGTGATGTTACAGTATTCTTTCCATACGCCGGAGTAATTGCATTGCTGGTATTTGCAGATTACATCAGCAAAGGCAATCCTTCCAAGCAATTGATGATTTATTCAACAGGTGGGATATTGGCATTGGCGGTTGGCATTTTTGGTGACGGCATGTTGAGTGCTTATGCCTTTATCAGTGTAGGTTTATTCTGCTCTACCCTATGGCCATGCATTTATACTTTGGCGATTTCCGGACTTGGCGCCAAGACCAATGAAGCGTCTGGTTACTTGATCATGATGATCATGGGCGGAGGATTTATCAGTGTAACGCAAGGAGCTTTGGCTGAAATTTCTTCTATCGGAATCCAAACTTCCTATTGGGTAGGCGTAGCATGCTTCGTTTACTTGGCTTTCTATGGCATGCGCGCTGCGCAAATCCTTAAGAAGCAAGGGTTATCATTGGAAACCGTTCAGGGCGGAGGGCATTAATTCCCAATAAATCTAAAGACGCTTTTTTCCTCCATTTTTCACCACCCAAAAGGGAGGCAATCCCTTATTTTTGTTTCATTCTAAAAAATCAAATTGATGAAACAAATTTTTGTCTTGGCAATTGGCTTGTTGACCTTGGTCAATCAAGGATCTGCCCAGAATATTCGCTTTACCGAATATGACCTCAAAAATGGACTTCATGTCATCTTGCATGAAGACCACACAACACCTATCGTCGCTGTTACTGTATTGTACCACGTAGGTTCTAAGAACGAACAAGTGGGCCGCACCGGAATGGCGCATTTCTTTGAGCACCTTTTGTTTGAAGGAACCGAAAACATCGGACGTGGCGAATACTCGAAATATGTAGAGAATGCAGGTGGTGGTTTAAATGCCAACACTTCACAAGACCGTACTTTTTATTATGACCTACTTCCCAGCAACCAATTGGAGTTGGGTTTGTGGTTGGAAAGCGAGCGCATGATGCACGCTAAAGTTGAAAAGGAAGGAATCGAAACTCAGCGCGAGGTTGTGAAAGAAGAAAAGCGTCAGCGCTATGACAACCAGCCCTACGGAAATCTATTTCCTGAGACTTTGAAGCGCGCCTACAAAAACAATTCCTACGCTTGGGCACCAATCGGTTCATTGGATGATTTAAATGCTGCCAAAGACCAAGACTTTGTTGACTTCTACCACATGTATTACGTACCAAACAATGCAACTTTGAGCATCGCCGGTGACTTTACACCTGAGCAAGCCAAGCGTTGGATCGAAGCTTACTTCGGACCTATCGCAAAAGGAAAAGATATTGTTCGTCCAACTTTCCAACCAGAGCCCAAAGGTGAGGTTCGTGATGTAATCAAAGTAAAGGATCAATTGCCTTTGATGGTTCAAGCTTATCGCATTCCAGCACAAGGAACTCCAGAGTTTTATGCGGTTGATATGTTGAACACTTTGTTGTCCAATGGTACAAGTTCTAGATT
>JBDLUK010000072.1:0-5415 GCA_039805365.1 Bacteroidota bacterium
AGGAGAAAAAAGCTGAGAGCATTGCGCTATATGAGAAAGCTGATGTTGTGAAGAAAGAGAATCAAGCTCAGGCCAAGGGAAATGCCCAGGCCAGTGCCAATGCAGGGAAAGTATCAGAAGAAGATCCAAAAGAGAAGAAGAAACGAGAGCAAGCGATTTCAAAAGCAGAGATGACCATTGAAAAGGTAGAGAATGAAATTGCAGAAATGGAGGCAGCTATGGCGAATTTGGATTTTACCAATCACGAGTTGGTGAGATTGGAGAATGAGAAGTTGCAGAAAAAGAAAAATGAACTGGATGAGAAGTTCGCGGAATGGGAGAGACTTTCTCAGGGTGAGTGTTAAAAAGTAAAACGCGAGCAACAATTAAACTTATTTTTGGTCTTATTGAAAATTAAACTTTTGTCTATGAAATTGAAATTTACCATTTTCATTTTGGCTTTGATGGCCGGAATTCAATCTTGGTCGCAAGGGCTACCATTTACAGGTATGATTAATGGAGCCAATGGATCCATGTCAGTGAATATTTTTTACGTTGATTCTATTTCAGGTATTTCTGGAAGTATGGTCGTAAACTCAGGTCCAAGCGGCGTATTTGATGGACTAGTTCCAGTAACTGGAAATGCAATGGGTCAAATGATGGTTTGGGCATGTATCTCTAACTGTCAAGGTTTGCAAGTATGTGACAATACTGTTTGGATTCCTGGAACCATTATGATGTTCGAATTGGAATATTGCTTCGGAAATTTGGTTGATGCCGATGGTGATGGTTACGATGTTTCTGTAGATTGTAATGACAATAACCAATGGGTGAATCCAGGTCAAATTGAAGAATGCAACAACGGGGTTGATAATGACTGCGATGGTCTTATCGATGAAGATTGTGGTTTTGACAGTACTTTGTTTGATAATGATAATGATGGGTTTTTAACCGGTGTAGATTGCAATGATTCAAATCCTTGGGTTTATCCAGGAGCTTTTGAAGAATGCAACAACGGCGTTGATAATGATTGTGATGGTTTGATTGATGAGGATTGTGCTGGTGGTTCATGTGATGCCAATATTTATTTGGTTACTGATTCTATGATGAACGGAACGACTACTCCTTTTGTAGTTTGGGTAGTGAATGTTACAGACCCTAGCACGAATGCTCAGTATATGTGGTCAACGGGAGATGGTGGTTCTATGACAGGAGCTTTCCCAACTTGGCAATATTCTGAAACTGGAACTTACACATTGTGCTTGTATATGTTCTGTGCAGATGGAACTGTGGATACCTCTTGTGTTTCATTCAACGTAGATACCAATGGCGGAGTTTTCCCAGGTGGAACCCAACAAAATGGATTTACTCTGAACATTGTAGCATCTATTCCAAACTCAGTGGATGAATTGGTAGCGGCTGATGCCATGACTATCTATCCTAATCCAGCTAGCACTTCAACCACTTTGCAATGGACTGCTTCTGTATCAGAAATGAATACAATTGAAGTTTATAACGTTGCTGGTCAAAAAGTAGTACATCAAAGTTTGGTTGCTGTTACAGGAACGAATCAAGCTGTTATTGACATGCAAAACTTATCATCTGGAATTTATCAGGTAGTTAAGCGCACTTCCAATGGAGTTCAAACATTGACGTTGATGAAGTAATTGACGAAGGAATATTAAAAATAAAAAGTCCCGAGTAATCGGGACTTTTTTATTGTTGAAGGTTTTATTATCGGATTTTATTTCTTGGAATGAATGTAGTCGATGGACTGTTGATTGAATATTTCCTCTTTTTCAAGAGAGACCAAATGCCCACAATTTTCAATGATAGAAAGTTCAATATTCTTGGGGAATAACTGAGCATATTTCTTGGTAGTTGCTAAAAAGAAATGATCCTGGGTGCCAACAACAAGAAAAATGGGGACTTCAGGGGCCATTGCGAATACACGCTTTAAAGTAGCGTCCAAATGTTTACCGTACATGGCTGTCCACTTTTTGTATTCAGCATCCGTTAGCGCATTGGCCTCTCGAACAAATACTTTTCTTGCACTTTCATGGTTCTTCTTGGGCAAAATGATTTTCGCCATCAATTTGTAGAAATTTCGAAATCCAATAATTCCAGAAATCATCAACCCCGATTTCATTACAATTCTTAGTTTCGTATCTAGGCTTGTGATAGGGCCAGCAAATACCATGGACTTTATGCGCTCTGGTTGTTGCTCTTTCATCACCATTGAAACAATACTTCCGAGAGAAACAGAGACCAAATGGACTTTTTTGATTTCCAAATGATCTGCTATTTGCCAAGTTTTTTCAGCAATAAATTCAAACGAATATTTTGGAACCTCTGTACAACTTTGGGAGCTTTTTGCATGACCAGGAAGGTCTACTAAAACCAAGTGAAAGTGTCGGCCAAAGTCTCTAATTTGTTTTTTCCAGGTTGCTGTTCCGCCACCTGCACCATGGATGAACATCACCCATTCCGCATCAGGATTGCTATTTCTATGTGTTTGATAATGTAAAAGTCTACTCATGAGGTTGTTTGAATAAGCCAAGATGATATCGCGATCAAGGCGGTGCAAAGAACGACATTCAATGCGATGTAACCAAGAACCAAAAGCCATTTGTCATTTTGTATCCATTGAAATAGCTCCAAGCTGAAGGTTGAAAATGTACTCAATCCCCCACAAAATCCAGTGGCCATGAACAACCAAGTATGTGCTGAGACGTTGAATCTCCCACTATTGCTCAAAGCGCTTAATATCCCGATGATTAGAGATGCCAAGACATTGGCGAGTAAAGTGCTTGTCCAAATGCTTTTGTTGGTGAAGAAATTCATTTGATTGAGACCAAAACGCATCAAGGCGCCTAGCCCTCCACCGATGAAGACAATCCAATAATTCATTGTCGAAAGTTCGTAATTATTGGCTTTTTTTCGACCAAGGAATGAAATTTCGATGCAAATTCGCAACCAAATACTTAAGTTGTCTTTATCTGAACAGAGATGTCGAAAATTGAAATGAAAGTTCCCTCTCCTGGTGAGAGTATTAGTGAGGTGATTATCGCCAATTGGTTGGTCAAGGATGGTGATTACGTCACCAAAGATCAGGTAATCGCTGAAGTAGATTCAGATAAGGCAACATTGGAATTGGCTGCAGAGATGTCTGGTGCCATTACGATTGTAGCTCAGGCAGGCGATACAGTGGCTGTGGGTGGCGTCGCTTGTTTGATTGATACAGCAGCATCGGCTCCGGCAGGTGCATCGGTGCCAGCAGCAGCGGCTCCAACACCAACCAAAGAGGAAGCAGCTCCTATAGCCGCTCCAGTTCCCAATCCAATGCCTGTGGCATCCAATCATCCTGCTGCAGGTCATCCGTCTCCAGTTGCTGCCAAAATAATGGCAGAGAACAATGTGCAGGCTTCACAAGTAGTAGGCTCTGGACCTGGAGGAAGAATCACGAAGAATGATGTTTTGGCGGCTTTGAGCGGTGGAATATCACATGATTCGATTCCTCAGCGTGGTGGCACTCGTAATGAGCGCAGAGAGAAAATGACCAACCTAAGAAAGAAGATTTCTGAACGATTGGTTTCGGTAAAAAATACAACAGCAATGTTGACCACCTTTAATGAGGTCAACATGCAACCCGTAATGGATTTGCGCGCGAAGTACAAAGATATTTTTAAAGAAAAACATGGTGTTGGTTTGGGCTTTATGTCCTTCTTTACCAAAGCCGTTTGCGAAGCCGCTCATCACTTCCCAGCAGTGAATGCACGTATTGAGAATGGAGAGATTGTATTCCATGATTTCTGTGACGTTGGTATTGCTGTCAGCACACCAAAAGGTTTGATGGTGCCTATCGTTCGCAATGCGGAGAGCTTAAGTTTAGCTGAAATTGAGAAAGCCATTGGAGGTCTAGCAAAAAAGGCGCGTGATGGAAAAATTACTGTAGATGATATGGCTGGCGGAACATTTACAATCACCAATGGTGGTGTATTTGGTTCGATGTTGTCGACACCTATTATCAACCCCCCACAAAGCGCTATTTTGGGCATGCACAACATCGTAGAACGTCCAATCGCAGAGAAAGGTCAAGTGGTTATTCGTCCCATCATGTATTTGGCTCTGAGCTACGATCATCGCATCATTGATGGAAGAGAAAGTGTTGGTTTCTTGGTGAAGATTAAGGAAATGTTAGAGAATCCAGAGCGAATGATTTTTGGTGGAAAAACCGCTGAAGAAGTATTGCTTGGTCTTTAAGATTGCCCTTACCTTTACTGCATGAAAAAAGTACACAATTTTTCTGCAGGCCCCAGTATTTTACCTGCTGAAGTAATTCAGCAAACGGCTGCAGCTATCCAAGAGTTTGATGGCATGGGTTTGAGCATTTTGGAGATTTCTCATCGCTCAAAGAATTTTGAAAAAGTAGTTGCCGAAGCGCGTCAAAGCGTGAAGGAAATTTTGAATTTGCCTGAACGTTTTGAAGTTCTATTCCTTCAGGGTGGTGCAACTTTGGGTTTTCATATCGCGGCCATGAATTTCATGAAGGAAGGTGGAAGGGCTGTATACGCCAATACAGGAGTTTGGGCTTCAGGTGCGATCAAGGAAGCCAAGTTATTGGGGCAAGTTGATGTGCCTTTTGATTCAGCGTCTTCCAATCATAATTACATTCCTGATGTTGACTTTAAGGGCAATTACGATTACGCACATTATACATCCAATAATACCATTTATGGAACGCAATATCACGATACACCAAAAGCTGAAATGCCATTGGTATGTGATATGAGTTCGGATATCTTCTCTCGTCCGGTGAATGCAGAAGCACATGCATTGATATATGCTGGAGCGCAAAAGAATCTTGGTCCAGCTGGAACAACTTTGTACATCGTAGATAAAGAGAAGTTGGGTCAGACGGGTAGAAAACTACCAATCTACATGGATCTTCAGGCCCACATTGATAAAGATAGCATGTACAATACGCCTCCTGTTTTGGCTATCTACACCTGCATGTTGACTTTAAGATGGATCAAAGAAATTGGTGGTCTTGAAGGAATGGAGAAGCGCAACAATGCAAAGCAAACTTTGTTTTATAATGAAGTGGATCGCAATGGACTTTTTCATGGGCACGCTGTTCCTGAAGCGAGATCTTGGATGAACCCAACTTTCAGATTGAACAATGATGCATTGGCTGCTGATTTTGATGCCATGTGGAAAGATGCTGGAATTAGCGGCATAGCAGGTCACCGAAGCGTTGGAGGGTATAGAGCTTCTATGTACAACGCGTTGCCGATAGAGAGCGTGCAAGTATTGGTAGATGTAATGAAAGAATTTGAACGAGTTAAGGGATAATATGAAAATTTTAGCCAACGACGGAATAGATGCTTCCGGTAAAAATGCTTTGGAGGCTGCAGGTCATGTTGTAATAACAGA
>JBDLUK010000073.1:0-8381 GCA_039805365.1 Bacteroidota bacterium
GTTCAAATGCATCCGATTATCCGAAATGCCGATGCGTGTTACGCTTCATCCTCCCGTGCAATTGAACTGGCCAAGAAACATGACGCACAACTTCACATCTTACACATCAGCACCGCCAAAGAAATTGCCTTATTTAGAAATGATATCGCACTAAAAGACAAAAGAATTACGGCTGAAGCTTGTGTGCACCACCTATGGTTTAGTGATGCTGATTACGACACCTTGGGTAGCAGAATCAAATGGAATCCTGCAGTAAAAACAGCTGAAGATCGTGCCGCCATTCGTCAAGCTGTTAAAGATGGCTTTATTGATGTACTCGCGACAGATCACGCCCCACATACCTTGGAAGAAAAGTCCAATCCTTATGGATCTTGCCCTTCCGGAGGACCGCTAGTGCAACATGTGTTGGTTGCGTTGTTGGACATGTACCACCAAGGCATTTTTACGCTTGAAGAAATTGTACAAAAAGCAGCGCACAATGTTGCAACGTTATACCAAATTCCAAATCGAGGATTTATCCGTCCCGGATACCAAGCGGATTTGGTGTTGGTGAACTTGAACCAACCTTGGTTGGCCAAGGACGACAATGCCGCTTATTTGTGTCAATGGACTCCCTTCCATGGTCATCTATTCAAAAGTCAAGTGGTAACCACCTTCGTCAACGGATTTGCAGTATATGACAAAGGAAATTGGAATGAGTCGGTAAGAGGCCAAAGACTACAATTTGCACGATGAAGAATATTGCCATCCTTGCTCTCGTTTTATCAGTGGTAACTTCCTGTTCAAATTCTGAAGCGCCGCAAAGACCTCCATTGGGGTTAGAAAAAGTTTCTCTGGTTCTTCAAGAATTGAGAATCATGGAAGCGGCCTATGGTATGCATTACCAACAAATAGATTCACTCAAAACAGGGTGGAAGCCCTTCCATTTGGAAGTGTTCAAAAGACTCCAGGTTACCGAGGAAGACTTTAAAAAAAGCATGGAATATTACACGCTATTTCCGGATAGTTTGTTGTTGATGGATAGCCTTATCATTCATCGATTAGAGCCTCAATCAGGGGAGCGTTTGAACAAAGGCATTCCAGTTCAAAAACATATACCACATTACCAACCCAAAGTCGACCAAGAAAGCGGCCAATAAGCGGAATTTGGTTTGAGAAAAAACAATTGCGGGTATCGCCGATAAAAGAAGACCAAAGGGCATTATATGGTGACCGAACCCATATTTAAGCATCGCTTCTGAAAAAATAATCAAAAGCAAAACAACCGAAATCCAATTGTATTTCTTTGCTAAAAATGGGGTGCGCTCTTCGCTATCCAATGCGTCAGTAATAATCACCATTCCAGCTATCAATAAAAAAGAAATTAGAAACAACACCTCAATCTTAGGTGCCTGGATAAATAGCAATGGCAAAAGTGCCCATACCGTCCAACACCAAGCTACTGCAAAAGTTTTGGCCAAATAAAATTTTCTTATGCCTCCATCCCATTTCTTCACCAAAGATCCTGGCGCATAAATCATGGCCAAAATCAATGCAAAGACCAATAAAACCCATGGCCAAATGGAAAATTCAATAGAGCGGATTTGATGACATTGAACAACATAAGCCCCCGCCGACAAAATAGCACCATACAAAGTAGCGAAACGATAGGGGCTCGAACGATGCTGCTTGGGCCAACGCAATATCATGTAAAACAATGCAGAGGACAACGCCCCCATGGCAATAATCTCAAATGGAATCTGCTTCAAATCTCCTATGGTTCTGCACAAGGTAGCCCAAGCAGAAAGATAAAACACCATGGCTACGCCAGAAACCAGCGAATAAATCCACCACCAATTTTTCCTAATCCATTCCATCAACGCGTTGCATAATAGAACAAAAGGCCCGTTGCAGATCCAACAAATCCTCCAAGCAGCGCTCGTTTAATCCGTTTGCTCTTGGCAACTGGACCAAATCCCTCTGCATACCAGTCATTGTATTTCAATCCCTCGTCACTCATGTGATGCGCGCGACATCTGACTTTAAATGGAATATTTCCCAACGCATAAAGCATGGGTGGAGCAACGGCACTAATAAAACCATCTTGACCCAAATAAGCCAAGGTTCCACAAAACAAAAATCCACCCAACCAAGCATGGCGGGCTGAATATCGCTCATAAGCATCGCGCTCTCCCATCAAGAAAACCCGCATCTCATCTACGTTATAGGTATATCCCAACAAACTGTCTTGACCGTAAAACAACACCTCTGTGCCTTCTGTCGTGACACTAAATATTTCACTACGGTGCAATTCAGCTTCCCGCGTTTTTCCATACTTGCCTTGGTAACGAACCTTCACCATCAAAGAAGAATCCACCATCACCTCTCCTTTAATCACACGACCATTCATGAGCAAAACTTCTTGCTGAAAAGCTTTACTTGCTTTTATATCTTTCTCTTTGGGCAACTCAAAAGCATAAGAATATCCAGCCGTAACAACATAATCCATATCTCCAGATGAGATATCACGTTGTATCAAATACCCAATTTTTACATTCTGATGGTTCTTTAAATTCCAATCGGTACCACCCTGCCAGCGCCAACTTGAATAGGCCTGCGTGTAAGTATTGACAAACACTTCATGCGTGGTGTATAAATCAACTTTCGGCAATCCTGTATACTTCAATCCGCCGCGTAATCTTGTATTTTGACTCAAATCAACATCCTGGAAATCTCCAACACCAAATTGTGTTTGTCCCCACTGCTGACGAATCAATGCCGATGTTTCCCATTTGCCCCAATCTTCCTTCCATTGCAAACCAAGACTCAATCGCTGTCTATAATTCCAAAGACCAGCAGTTGACCTCGCGCCAAGCCTCAGTTCCATTTGACTGGACCAGTTCTTGGATAGTTTCTGTTGAACACCAAGATCCGCAAAAGCACTGCGCATCAAACGCATATTGTCATACATCCTGACTTCAGGAGCAATGTAAAAATTTCGTTTTCCCTTTGCCTCGAAATCAATTTTACTAGATACCCACATGCCTGCATCTTGCTGCTGAGAAAACAACAATACAGGGGTCAAAAAAATTACGGCGAAAAAGAGAGATTTACGGAGTATCATAGGTCATCAATGTTCCTACTTCCAATATCTCCTTGCGCTTCACCACTTTCACCGTTTCCTTCACCACCATGTGATCTGGATTGGTTGAAGCAGAACCCAATGTATCCATGCTGTATACGTACAACGTGTATTCACCTGGGCGTACACCTTGAAAAGAAAAATCACCATCATAATTGGTCATTACCTTTTCGTCTGGCGATAAATTATCTCCATAGACCAAATACACCTCCATGTCTCTACCTTCCACTGTGTCAATGATAGTTGAAGCATTGCTCAGAACTGCTCTTCTCTGAACATCCACATGTCCTGTAATTTGAGCCAGTCCACCAGAACCCGCCTCCTTTGCACAAGAATACAACAGCTGTGCAGCGACCAATAAAACCAATAATTTTTTCATAATTCTTTACTCATCCAAACATAACCCATTTTACCGACTTAAACAACGATTCTGTTGTGAACAGGGATGGCCAGTGCACCGAAAGAAATTTTAACCCCATCAATCTCCTTCATAGCATCATAACATTGGACCAAAGTTGCGCCCGTTGTAATTACATCATCAATCAATAACACCCGCTGATTCATCAATTCTACTTTGTTAATCAGCACAAAAGGATTCTCCTTTTTGCTGTTGCGCGTCCATCGATTTTGAAATGTTTGACTTCTGTCGTTTGAACTTCTAATGAGTGAATGTTCATTAATAGGCAAATTCAAAATTTCAGATAATCCCCGTGCAATTTCATGCGCTTGGTTATAACCCCGGGCTTTGAGTTTCTTCGGATGCAAGGGAACAGCAACTATTACATCCCACGGGCAATTACCCCAACTTTTCTTGAGTGATGTTGCCCAACTCTTACCCAAAATATAGCCCACTTCAGGATGTTGTCGGTATTTCAAAGCATGCATCAATTCTTTGATCATCCCCGTTTTTTCCATTTTAAAACCTACAATCAATTGATGGAAATCACATCGACCAAAAAAAACCTTTTTCATTTGCGGATGAACCAAAAATGGAAACGCTTTTGGCAGCTCCATTTTGCAATGTGTACAAATTACCTCTTCAAAATGAAGAAGGTCCCATGCGCAATACAAACAATGCCTTGGATAGATAAGATGAACCAAAGCTTGAATCCATTGAATGATTTTTATTTTCATTGACCAAAGCTCAGTTGATGATGATCAAAAAAAAAGAACCACATAAGAAGCATATTTTTTAGGAATACTATCGTATTGCGTACTTTTGCCGCGAAATGATGACCATTCAAGTCCTTAAATCTAAAATTCACCGCGTTACTGTAACGGAGGCGGATTTAAACTATATCGGTAGTATCACTTTGGATCCTGCGTTGATGGCCGCTGCCAACATGATAGAAGGTGAAAAAGTGCAAATCCTCAATTGCAACAATGGAGAGCGATTTGAGACCTACATCATCACAGGACCTGCAAATTCCGGTGTGGTCTGTCTCAATGGACCTGCAGCACGAAAAGTAGCTGTAGGAGATATTGTTATCGTTTGCTCATACGCCAGCATTGAGTTTGAAGCTGCAAAATCTTTCAAACCCTGGATTGTTTTTCCTGACACTGCTACCAACCGCTTGCTTTAATGATGAAATGGCTGAAATATGCTTTGTTCTTGGCCATCGGCTTGGGATTGGCATGGTATGCATCTAAGGACGCTGATTTCGATACCATTTGGAATGCCACCCTTCAATTGAATTGGTTTTGGGCGATTTTATCGATGGTTACGAGTTACGTGGCCATGATTATCCGTGGATACCGTTGGAACATCTTATTGGCCCCATTGGGATACAAGGCCAGAAATTCAAACAACGTACATTCTGTGGCCTTCGGATACATGATGAATGATTTGATCCCCCGCAGTGGTGAACTGGCGCGTTGTGCATTGCTATCTCGCGCAGAAAATATTCCTGTAGACAAATTGGTGGGTACAGTGATTTTGGAAAGAATCGTAGACATGCTCACTTTGTTGTTGGTCATTGGTCTGGCAACTTGGTTGCAAGCAGATGCCATACAAGCCCTTTGGGACCAAATAACAGCGGCCAAGGCCACAAAAGGTCCTGAAGAAACAAGCTATACGCTCTATTATATTCTTTTAGCTTTGTTATCCATGGCATTTGTGGGTTGGTGGTTGCTTGGTAAATTCCAACACATTCCTACTATTGCAAAAATCAAAAGATTTGCCGATGGTATTTTTTCAGGAATGAAAAGCGTAGCAGGGTTGAAGCAAAAAAATCTTTTTATCATATTAACCCTAAGCATTTGGGGCACATGGTTGCTCATGACCTATTTTATGATGAAGGCCTTGCCCGCAACTGCAGGATTGGATTTGGCTGATGCCTTGTTCTTTATGGTTGCCGGAAGTTTTGGAATGATTGTTCCCACCCAAGGTGGACTGGGCGCATACCATTTAACTTCCAAGTATGGTTTCATTGCATTGGGCTTAGACGGCGCGTTGGGATTGACCTTTGCTTGGATATCGTGGGTTGGAAAAACCATCGTAGAATTTTTAGTGGGTTCTATAGGTTTCGTGATTGTCGATCAACGCTCCAAAAGAAAAAAAGATGCCGCATCAAGCTAGAATTGCCCAATGGAAATCAGAAGGTAAAACCATTGTCTTCACCAATGGTGTATTTGACATTCTCCATGTTGGTCACGTTACTTATCTGCAAGAGGCCAAAGCACTGGGAGATATTCTTGTGGTGGGATTAAATGCAGATAGCTCTGTAAAGCGTTTAAACAAAGGACCTGAGCGACCCATCAATGATGAGCAATCTAGAAAAAAAGTATTGGAAGCGTTGCGATGTGTGGATGAAGTAATCATCTTCGATGAAGACACCCCGCTCAGTTTAATCATGGCCATTCGTCCAAAAATTATTGTCAAGGGCGGAGATTATAGCGAACACGTTACCGACAGACGCGATCCTCGATATGTTGTAGGGTCGCAGGAAGTAAGAAAATGGGGTGGAAAGGCACATGTCCTCGCATTTGTGCAAGGTTATTCAACCACCAATATTGTCAAAAAAATGCGGGAGTAATTCCGCTATTGAGCGGCAAAACGGAAAACTATTTTTCCTGCTTGTGGTACCTTGCCCAAATCAGCATTGAACTTCCACTTCTTGGCATGTGCCAAGCTCTCGTCCATGAGACATTGTATCTGAGATGAACTTGGATCAATAGACGCAGATTTCACTTCACCTCGTTCATTCACCATTACGTTTACTTTGACCACTCCTGCCTGTTTACAACGATAAGTTGGCTTTGGACCAAAGCTCACACTTCTACCCGCCAAAGTCCACTCCACCGATACGGCCCCGCTATACGAAGTGCTCGAAGTAGGTTGATCATTTTCAGGATTGGTCTTTGGTGTATCGTATTGTTTGGGTTGAGCACGCTCATCATTTTGATGCGCCTTATGTAATCGATCAAACTCCTGTTGGGCATACTCTTCAGGCGAGATGTCTTTTCCTTGACCTCGATTGTCTCTGATCACCTGACCTATTTCCGCATCCATTTGAGACATGACATTGCGCATGGGGCCATCTTCTGATTCACCTGTACTTGACGGAGTAGACTCGTCCAATTGCAAAGGGATTTCTTCCACTACTTGTTCTTGCGCTAATGCCGGGTTTTGCCAACCGTCAGAAGTGGTGAAAAAAACAATGGCTGTCGTAAAAATTTGAATGGTTACTGCAATCAGCATGGCCTGCATCGCCCACTTCCATCCCCCTTCAGGCTTTGATTCCAATATGTAATCCAAGGTGTTTTTCACTCCGATAAAGATACGTTTGTTGAGATTTTAAATAACATCAAATTTTCATCTTATATTTGTTCAAATACATTACAACTATGAAAAAGTTCATCGCATTTTTTGCATTCATGATTTTGATTGCTGGTGTTGCATCTGCACAAACGCAAAACGCAACAGAAAATAATTCTGAGAAAAAAGAGCATGTAGTTAAAGAAAAAGCTTCTTGCGGAACTGAAAAGGCTTCTTGCAACAAGGCAGAAGGTGGAAAGGCATGTTGCTCTAAAGATGCTAAGAAAGAAGAAGGAAAAGCTTGTTGTTCTAAAGACGGCAAGAAAGAAGAAGGAAAATCTTCTTGCAGCAAAGACGGTAAGAAAGAAGAGGGAAAAGCTTGTTGCTCTAAGGATGCCAAGAAAGACGAGAAGGCACAACCTAAACCTTAATCAAAAGTATTTACATACAAAGGGCTCCAATGGAGCCCTTTTTTATTAGAAGTCGAATTGTATTTTAAGATCTGGTTTGTCCTCAGACATATCAGGATTTTTTCCTTGATTCTCTAAGTACTTTATCGCGAACTGGGCAATATCATTTCTATTCCAGCTGTCCATGTTGCAATCAAAAATTTGCAGAAGTGCTTGCAAATCCTTTTGAGAAAGCGCTGCTCTCTTTTCAGCATCATAGAGAAAAACCGAAATCACAGCTAATGAAGCCAGAGAAGGTTTTGTAAGCATGTTTTTAAGAGAGGGGTCTGCATCAATTAGGCTCCAAATTGCAGGAAGTAGCGAAGAGGAGCTGCTATTGGCTTGGTATTTTTCAATTGCGTTTTTGATACAAATTCGGAGGTCATGTTCATCCCAAGGTTTTGAGACGTACCTATAAATTTCACCCTTATTGATTGCATTGACTACAGCTTCTATATCTGCATAACCCGTTACCAAAATCCTTACAGAGCGCGGAAAATCTGGAAGGATCATTTCAAAAAATTCCACACCCGATATCTCCGGCATTTTTTGATCCGACAAAATTACTGGGACCTCGTTTTGATTGAGATACTCTACCGCTTCTCTAGGCGATGTGGTGGTGAACACCTCATATTCGCGGCGGAAAAGAGCTTTGAAAGCGATGAGGTTATTTTCCTCATCATCCAAGTAAAGAATTTTAATTTTATCACTCATGGTTCATAGGTTGCGGAGACATAGGCAAGGTAATGATAAAAGAAGTGCCAGTTCCCCACTCACTTTCAACATTTATTTCACCACCATGTTCATGGACAATGCCCAAGACGATTGAAAGACCAAGACCTGTTCCCTCGCCCACCTGCTTGGTGGTAAAGAAAGGATCAAAAATCTTTTTGCGCACTTCATCCTTCATTCCCGACCCGTTGTCTTTCACAACAATTTGAATTTTATCATTCTGAGTCACTGTTTTCACAGTCACCAACCGATCGTTGATACCACGATTTTCCATTTTGGTGGCGTGAACTGCGTTTGAAATAAGATTCATCAGCACTTGGTT
>JBDLUK010000074.1:0-7396 GCA_039805365.1 Bacteroidota bacterium
GCTGAATGGGGCAATGTGAAGCCATTTGCAATGACCAATGAAGACAGAGAGATTTTACCGCGGGATGGCTACAATTGGTCGGTCTATCATAACCCGGGACCTTTTCCACTGCTGAATGAGACAGGAACAGATATTGATGATTTGTATAAGTGGAACTTTGCTTTGGTGGCCAAATGGGCCAGTCATTTGGACACTGCCGATCATGTGATGATGGATATTTCGCCAGCTAGTTTGGGCAATTGCGCTTTGCCCAATGGATTTGCAGATCAATTGAATTTTTATGATTTTGAGAATGGCGGAGATAACGGCCAAGGACATGCTGTAAATCCAGTTACTGGATTGCCTTATGAACCGCAGATGGTTCGCCGCGGAGACTTTGCTCGTGTGTTAGCAGAATTTTGGGCCGATGGTCCCAGTTCCGAGACACCACCAGGACACTGGTTTGCAATTTTGAATTACGTAATCGAAGATTTAAATGGATCGTTTCATTGGGAGGGCAATGAGGCTGTTGACGAAACAGAGTTTTGTGTGCGTGCCTATCTCGCATTGGGTGGCGCAATGCATGATGCTGCCATTTCCGCATGGGGAATCAAAGGATATTATGATGGTGTTCGCCCGATTTCAGCTATTCGATACATGTGTGAACATGGACAGAGCACGGATCCTGCATTGCCAAATTATTCAGTAGAAGGATTTCCTTTGATTGCCGGATTCTCGGAGTTGGTCCAAGAGGGTGATCCGTTGGCAGGAAACAACAATGAAAATGTGGGTAAAGTAAAATTATGGACATGGAATGGTCCAGAGGTGATTTCAGACCCACAAACCGTCATGGCCGGAGTGGGATGGATATTGGGAGAGAAATGGTATCCCTATCAGAGACCCACTTTTGTGACTCCGCCATTTGCGGGTTACGTGTCAGGACACTCCACCTATTCAAGAGCTGCCGCAGAAGTAATGGTGGCCATCACGGGTAATGAATTTTTTCCAGGAGGTATGGGGACTTTCAATGCACCTATGAATCAATATTTGGTTTTTGAAGAGGGTCCAAGTGAGGATATTCAACTCCAATGGGCTACGTACCGTGATGCCTCTGACCAATGCAGTTTGTCTCGCATTTGGGGTGGTATTCATCCCCCGATGGATGACATTGCCGGAAGGTATATTGGAATTGAGGTAGCTGAAGATGCTGTTGCTTTTGCAGACGAACATTGGCAGGATCCAGCACCCAAGGTATTATCGCTAGTCGCTCCGCAATATGTCAGCGATCCGAATGTGGTTGTGGGATTTGTTGTTGAAGCAGTATTTGATCGAATAATGGATCAGGGTTCTCAACCGGAAATTACTTTTTATAACGCAGAAGTTTTTAACCACATTGCATTGGATGACAACTATTGGTTAAATGATTCTGTATACAGATGGGTGTACTCTGCAATGGATCTCAATGCTACTTTGGACGATATTGATGTGAAAATCATGGGTGCATTTTCTGCTGCAGCCGAAGAGCAGCGCATCTTTTACGGAAATAATATATTTATCATAGATACCGAGAATCCACAAGTATTGTCATGGTTGGAGCCCAATCCTTTTATCAATGAGACAGTCGTTCAATCGGGAAGTTTTGCTTTAACATTTGCATTCAATGAGGCTATACAAGCTGGAAATTTTGTCTTGACAAGCAACTCTGCTTCTTTGAATAATGCACTTTGGTCTGATTTTGTAAGTAGTGATAGTTTGTTGATTCTTTCAGGGTCTTTTAATGATGAAAACGAAGAAATGCTATATCCAAATGTTGTTTTACAATCGGTTACTGATTTGGCCGGAAACGCCATGGAATTGTATTCAACAGATTTAACGGTTCAAATAGATACCTACGCCCCTCAACTGACGAATTGCAATACCAGTGCACTTTTACTCGATGAATCCACTGCAGGTTCTGTTTTGCAAGTAGAAGCTTGGTGGAATGAATCCATGAATGCCAATTCAACGCCCAACTTGGTTTGGAATGCCAATATTGATTTGCAATTGTCCTCAAGTGCTTGGATAGATAGCGTGCATTATGTATGGAATTTTGTTGTTTCGGACAACAATCAAAATGAGCCTGCTGTATATTTTGCAGTAGAAGATGGTTTGGATGAATGGTGGAATGTGATGGATTCTTCCAATTGCGCACAGCCCATTGAGTGGGTGATGAACCCTTGGGTTGAAGTGTTGGGATGTGTGGATATGAATGCTTGCAACTACGATAGCTTGGCCAATACGGAAAACGGAAGTTGCTATTTTACAGGGGATATTTGTGATGATGGTGATTCGTCTACATTCAATGATGTCTGGACGAGCAATTGTGAATGTCAAGGCGCTGTGTGGGTAAATGAATTGGAAGGGTTGAGCGCTTTGTTGTACCCCAATCCAGGTAATGAAGAAGTTCAGTTGTTTGAGGGAGGAGAATGGATGGTGTACGATGCAACCGGAAGACTGATGGGCAAGTGGAATTTGATGGGATTGGTGAAGTTGAATACAACGAGTTGGAGCAGCGGCATTTATTCTTTTTATCATCGAGGGAAGAATTACCGTTGGGTGAAAGTTTGAGGAATTCAATAGCAATTCCTTAACAATAAGAAAATATTGAAGAGAGAAATTTGGAGTGATGGAAAAAAGAGGTTTAGGAATTCTTAGAGAGCTGTCGTGGTTGCAGTTCAATGAGCGTGTATTGTTGGAGGCATCGGATAGTCGAAATCCGATTATATCGCGGGTGCATTTTTTAGGTATTTTTTCATCCAATTTGGATGAGTTCTTTAAGGTGCGCATCGCTTCTTTGAAGCGAGAATTGAAAGTTTTGAAGAAAAAAAAATCTGCCCGTCAAACGGAGATTCGCAAATCACTGGAAATGATTCATGACCGGGTGATTGAGTTGCAATGGGAGTTTGATCGGACTTTTGATGCTACCCAAAAGACATTGGCCAAGATGGGTGTTGCATTTAAAAGCGAAAAACAACTTTCCAAAGATCAGCAAGCTTATGTACGTACTTGGTTCGAAGATGAAATTCGACACGAGGTAATTCCTTTATTGATTTCTTCTCAGCAACAAATGCCCCCGCTCAAGGACAATGCCTTGTATTTGGTGGTGGACATGGAAATGCAAAACAGTGAGAAGAATACCTATGCGTTGATTGAAGTGCCTGATTCAGTCTCTAGATGGGTCATATTGCCAACAACCAATGGCGAGAAGCATGTGATGTTTTTAGAGGATGTGATTCGTTTCAATTTGAAAAATATATTCTCATCTTTTCCTATCAAGAGTGCCAAAGCGTATGATATTAAAGTAGTTCGTGATGCAGAGTATGAACTAGAAAACGATTTTTCTAAAAGCGTATATGACAAGATATCCAAGAGTATTCTGCAGCGAAGCAAGGGGGAGTATGTTCGTTTAAATTTTGATCATCAAATTTCTGAGGAGTTGTTGCAACTATTGTTGTCGAAGTTGAAGATCAAAGAGATTGAGAATATTATTCCAGGTGGTCGATATCACAACAAGAGAGATTTGATTTCATTTCCCAATTTTGGACATCCCGATTGGCAGTTTCCGAAGTTGGAAACATTGAATCATCCGGTTTTTACCAAGGCCAAGAATATTTTGGATGCCGTTGGCAAGCAAGATGTGTTGTTGCATTTCCCCTACCAGAAGTTTTCGCATTTGTTGGATTTGTTGCGAGCTGCGGCCATCGACCCTTCAGTTCGAACCATTCGAATTTCAATGTATCGTATTGCCAAGGATTCGCACATTTTGCATGCATTGATCAATGCTGCTAAAAATGGGAAACGCGTTGTGGCGATTGTTGAGGTGCAAGCGAGATTTGATGAGCAACACAACTTGGAAATCACCAAAATGTTGCAAGAGGCAGGAGTGAAAGTAATACCGGGTATACCAGGTTTGAAGGTGCATTGCAAGGTCTTTCAAATTAGCCGAAAGATCAATGGTAGAACTGTTCGAATCACGCACATTGGAACAGGTAATTTCCATGAGAAAACAGCAAGGTTGTATTCCGATACTACATTCATTACATCACATTTGGAAATCGGAAGAGAAGTGAGAAAGCTATTTGATTTCTTTGAATCCAACTATCTGCGCCCGCATTTTAGGCATTTGGCTGTTTCTCCTTTCAATACCAGAAGAAAATTGTTGGATGCAATACAAGGAGAGGTTGCGCATGCAAAGGCGGGGCAAGAAGGAAGGATAATCATCAAGGTAAATAATTTGGTCGATGAAGTTTTGATCAAGAAGCTTTTGGACGCAGCTGAGGTTGGTGTTAAAGTTAGTTTGATTATCAGAGGGGTATGTCTTTTGGAGCCTTTGACCAAGAATCAAAAGGAAAACATCGACATGCGTAGCATTTTGGGTAGGTATTTAGAGCACAGTAGAATATTTGTTTTTGGCACAGGAGAGAAGGTGCAAATATGGTTGGGTAGTGCCGATTTGATGGTGAGAAATTTGGATTTTCGAGTTGAGGTTTTGGTTCCTATTTATGAGCCAAGATTAAAGCAAGAGATGATGGATTGGCTGCAGATTCAATTGTCCAGCGATGTTAGGGCTAGGAATATCGATCCCGAGCGAATGAATCAATGGTGGATGCCCAAATTGAATGCTGAGCATATAGATAGTCAAGTAGAATTTCGTGATTATCTTTCAAAAAAATACCTGAAAGCGTGAAAATAGCAGCTGTCGATATTGGTTCTAATGCTGTGCGATTGTTTGTCGCACATGGACATGAGGAAAAGGACCAGATCCTGTTAGAGAAAGTATTGCATACCCGAGTACCCATTCGATTGGGTGAGGATGTTTTTATGTTTGGAAAAGTTTCCAAGGAGAAGATGGATCAATTATCATGGGCCATTCAAGGGTTTGATTGCATTGTAAAAGCTTTGGGTATTGATGTTATGAGGATATGCGCCACAAGTGCCTTAAGAAGTGCAGAGAACCGTGATGAGGTGTTGAAATATGTTCAAAAAAGAACGGGAAAGAAAATCGATATTTTGTCCGGTGCTCGCGAGGCGGAGATGATTTTTGGGAATTTTGAATTTTATGAATTGCCCAAGGAGCATCATTATCTTTTCATTGATGTTGGTGGTGGAAGCACGGAATTGACAATCATAGAGAAAGGTGTGAAAAAGGCTTCGCAATCATTTGAGACAGGCACAGTGAGAATGTTGCTGAATGAACAGTCCAAACTGCCATCGGCCATTTTTGAATGGTTACAAAAAGAGTTGAATCCTCGCATGAAATACGAGGCCATTGCCACAGGTGGAAACATCAATAGTGCAATGAAAATTTTAGACAAAAAGCAAAGGGAGCCGGTGGGAATTGAGGAATTACAGAGCTTATTGAAAACTTTGAACAAGTTGTCTAAAACACAACGAATGAAAAAATTCAAACTGAGAGAAGATCGAGCAGATGTTATCGTTCCAGCATTGAATATTTATAACCAAATAGCGGTGGCGGCCAAGGTGCAGTCATTGATAGCGCCTAAGTTTGGATTGGCAGATGGAATTGTTTTGGATTGGATGAAATCGAAAGATTACCATAAGGTAAAGTTTATTTCAGCATAATTTTTAGGTCATCATCAGTTTACATGTGGGATGGAAATTTATCCCATGCGTGAATTAATTTCAAAACAAGATTTAGCCAAAGCATTGGGATTGAAATCCCAGAATATTATTGCTCATCTGATACATAGAATGGCACAATTGGAGCAGGTCAATACCCTGTTCAAAAATCTATCTGAGAGGAAAGGCTTGGATTTTATTCACGGCGTTTTTCACCAACTGAATATCAGTATTCAAATTTCGGAAGAGCATCTTCAGCGTATACCGGAAAAGGGACCTTGTGTGGTGATAGCCAATCACCCATTTGGCGCCTTGGATGGATTGGCCATGATACAGGAGCTGTCCAAAAAAAGAACGGACGTGAAAGTAATGGCCAATTTTGTACTTAGTAAAATTGAACCGATACAGGATTACTTTATTGCGGTAAACCCATTTGAGCATCAGGAGAAACGAAATAACAAGACCGGTGTTAGAGCGTGTTTGGAACACGTTCAAAATGGTGGATGTTTGGCAGTGTTTCCTGCTGGTGAAGTGTCGACATTAGTGGAGGGAAGTTGGACATCTGTTTCAGATAAACGATGGCAAAATGCGGTGATAAAATTGATACAGAAAACAAATTCTCAGATTGTGCCCGTTTGTTTTGATGGTGCCAATTCTTTTTTGTTCCATCTTTTGGGAAAGATCAATCCGCAGCTAAGAACGTTAGCACTTCCTTCAGAAATGCTGAAGAGAAAGGATCGTACTATAGATATGATGGTGGGTAAACCCATTCAATATGAGGATTGGAAATTGTTGGAGGATCCATCGGTGTTGAGTAGATTTCTTAGGGCAAAGGTTTATGCATTGTCTTCAGATGTGCGTGTGAAGAAACGTTTTTTTCAGCCCAATGTTTTGATCAGAAAAAGAAAATTAAAGGAAGTAGCTGAACCCGTTCCTGAAGTTAGTATTCTAGAAGAATTGGCCCATTTGGAGGACAGTAAAATATTGGTTCATGGAAAATTTACAGTATACTTATCCAAGGCGAATCGCATCCCTTATTTGTTGGATGAGATTGGTCGTCAGCGTGAGATTACTTTTCGCGCTGTGGGTGAAGGAACAGGTCAATCTAGAGATTTGGATGAGTTTGATTTGTATTACTACCATTTGATTTTATGGGATCATGTAAGTCAAAAATTGGTGGGTGCCTACCGAATGGGAAGGGGAACAGAAATTTTGGAATATTACGGCAAGAAAGGTTTCTATATGAACTCGCTCTTTAAAATGAGCAATGATTTCAAACCCTACTTAATGCGGAGTGTAGAGTTGGGTCGATCGTTTGTCGTTCAAGAATACCAACGTCAGCGCTGGCCTCTTTTTTTGTTGTGGCAAGGAATTACATTGTCATTGAAAAATTTTTCTGAGGTGAGGTACATCATGGGTCCTGTGACGATGTCAGACACCTACAAGAACATGAGCAAGCATATCATGATTCAATTCTTGGAGGAACATTATGGCGATGAGCGACTTTCAAGTTTGGTCAAGCCACGGGTCAAAGTCAAGAAGGATAAGACCAAAGAAGAGAACGCAGATGCATTGGTGAAATTTGCCAAAAGTGATTTGAAGAAGGTGGATCGGATCATTGGAGAAATTGAACCTATGGGATTGCAGATGCCCGTTCTGTATAAAAAATACTTGGCACAAAATGCAAAGATTATTGCGTTCAATCGCGACCCACTTTTCAATGATGCTATCGATGCTTTTATGGTATTGGACATTGAACAAATGCCAGAGGGCGAAGTCAAGTCGAATTTAAAAGATT
>JBDLUK010000075.1:0-12088 GCA_039805365.1 Bacteroidota bacterium
CATTATCGTTCTACCCAGAATCACGGCACCCACATTTGTGATTTGCGGGTTTTCTATCATGTTTCTGATCAGCTTTCTTGTAGTCTTCAAGTGCAAAATGTTTTCAACGCCTTTTATTCTACAAGACCGGCCAAGGCTGATGCACCGCGGAATTTGAGTGTTCAGTTTACTTGGAAGATTTAAGAATCGCGGGATCTATCTAGGAGGCATTCACGACATTCATGGCGCGCTCTAGCCCAATTTGGGTAAAGAGGAGACAACCTTCAGCAGCTTTTTCAATGCGGGTCTCAAGTGTCTTCAATTCCTCTTCGTTCCAAACGCCCAGTACGTAGTCCACTTGTTTGCCTTTTGAGAATTCACTTCCAACACCAAATCGAAGTCGAGGATATTGATCATTGCCGAGGATGCTTTGAATGTGTTTTAATCCATTGTGTCCGCCATCACTTCCCTTGGGGCGCATGCGCAATTTCCCAAATGGAAGTGCCAAGTCATCCGTAATAATCATTGTATTTGTTGCGGATATCTTCTCTTCTTGCATCCAATATCGAACAGCATTGCCGCTCAAATTCATGTAGGTAGAAGGCTTAACCAAGATGAGTATTTTCCCTTTTACTTTGATTTCGGCCACATCCGCATACCGCGCTGTGCGCCATGTTCCGCCGTGTTTGGCAGCCAGGAAATTGACAACGTCAAATCCGATGTTGTGTCGGGTATTGTTGTATTCATGACCAATATTGCCTAAACCTACGATGAGAAATTTCATTTTGTAAAAATAAAAAAGGGCGGTAATCACCGCCCTTTAAAATGGAAAGTTTCCAAGCTTTTATTGAACCATCACTTTTTCAGTGCAAGTTTTTCCGAATTCATTCTGTGTTTCGATGATGTATACACCAGCAGACCAGCTCTGGGTATCGATCATCCATTGCGTTTGACTGCCGGACAAAGAAGTTACTATTTTGCCCATTGCGTCACGAACAACAACCTTTTCAATCAACACATTGTTGTTGCGAATTGTAACTTCGTTCCAATCGTTCAAGATTTGAAGTCTTTCTGAAAGATTGGTGAACGATTGTTCAGGAGCACACTGTCCGCTTGGACAAGAGATGATTTTTCCGGCTTGACCCTTGAACTCATCATTGAAAGTAAGACGGATACTCATATTGGGCTGTATCAAGACCCATTCATTTTGATTCAAATTGCTCCATGCAATTCCATCATTGGATACTTGTACACCTGGCGTATTCACTTCGAAATACCATGAAGTGGAAGAAGGCAGATTTTCGAAAACCAATTTGGATTGTGAAACACCGTTTCCTTTCAAGTCCAGTAAAACTGGAACTGTTTGCATGTTCTCTCCGTCGATAGATGCGGACATCAATGGATAATTTTCTTCAGACAACAAAGCCAAATTCGCATCATTAATGGACGCATCGTACAAATCGAATACGTCGTAACCTTCGTCCATTTTTTCTGAACTTCCGTGTTCCAATACAATCGTTGATACGTCGGAAGCCTTGTTGTAGGCATCATACAAGCGCACCATCAATTGATTGTCTTGAATAAAGTTTCTTTCAAATCCTTTGGGGCTGCAACGGTTCACCTTTGCGCTTTCGCTGAAATTTAAACTTTGGCTTGCTCCTGTAGCAATTACGAAAAAGCTTTGACTGTGTGGGATATAACGTCCGATACCATCAGGGAAAGAAGTAGAGGTATTGAATGTTCCATTGTTTGCATTGAAGTACAAATAATTGGCAGATTGATAGTCGTAAATGTAATAGGCACCAACGTTTGAGCTTGAGGCCTCTACGGTCATCCAATCAATTTCTGATGGATATGGATTACCAACCAAGTTTCTTCCCCATGACTCAGCGGGACCTGATGCGGTGTAGCTCAGAGAACGGGTGATGCTTCCTTTGATAGGAAATCCAACGGGGTTGATAGTTTTTGCAGTAGCAGTAGCAAAAACATTGTATCCCAAAAGTGGATTCAAAGTTCCAGTAGATGGGCTGATTGCTGTAAATCCAACATTAGAGACACCTACCAAAGCTTCATTGTAAAATTTGATGCTCGTGGTGGTCATCGTTAAGGCAGGGTAACTTACTCCCTTTACTACACGTGCGCCCCATGCCGTATTTGGCGACATCATGGTATTGGTATTGTTGGAGTACAAAGGGCAAGATAAAAACATCCAGTTGCTTGCTGGGTTGGCGGGTACATAGCGTTGTAGTAAAACCGGACCTGACACGTCAGCACCAACGCCAATGGATTGGATAGATCCTGAACATGTTGCTGTACTCAATAAATTCAAACTACCTCCTGTTCCATTGGTTGTCAAAGTTCCCAGTGTTGGAATGACAGCTGCTGTAACATAAACAGGTGCATTTAATGTAACACCGTTGGAATTGTTGATTTGTAATTCCATGAATTGCGTACCAAAAGTTCCACCTATGGTTTGAGCAGCTCCTCCGGCCATAGTAACTCGGCATCCTGATGTGCAACAGCTTGAACCAAATAGTCCAGTGTAAGCATTTTCAGAACTGTTGTTGGTCCAATTTCCAGCAAGGGTCAAAGTTTGACTCGCACCATTTGCTACGAGGCTTCCCCCAGTTCCAAAAGTTACATTGTTTACGTTGTAGTTGCCATCAATTTGAATGGCGTGTTGAATGATTAGATTCGTTCCGCTGTTGATTGTAGGAGTTACAGCACTTCCGCCATTGGTCAACGACCAAACATTACTTCCCGACATATTTCCTGCTGCGATGCTGTAATAAGTAGCTGCTGTAGAAGCTTGAGAAACTGAAAAATCATCAATTGCAAAATTGCCATTGATGTGTGCTGAAGGTGTTGCAGTTCCGTTGGGCCAGCGAACAGAAGCCCCTACATAGTTCATTGAGGTGTAGGTATTGTCCGTTACCGTTGTTGACGTTACCTCGTAAACACCGTTGTTGTCATAGTCTGCAAAAACGGTCCAAACACCATTGGGAGATCTCGTTACTTTGATTCCCACAACCGTGGAAATACTATTGGGACCTAATCCCCATTCGCCGCTATAAAGTCCAGTCGTGGACGGAACTTCTACCAAGTCAGAAACCATAGCTGTAGAGCCACTGGTTACTTTCATCAATTTCAAGAATCGCTTTGTTGGATTGAGATTAAAGGGCTCAGCGGATGTGCTTGCTGCTGCTGTGTTGGGGTTTACGCCGATGGCGTAACCTTGGTATTTGCTTCCTACTGTTCCTTCATACTGATTACTTCCTGTTGCAATTTTCGTGTCGGCTTGATTGGCCGCCAAAATCACCCAAAACTTAGAAGATGAATTGAGCGTTTTGCCATAGGTGGAAACTTTGAATTCCCAAGTGGTAGTAACGCCATTGAGGTTTGTCATTCCGGTAGGAACCACCTTGGAAACCGTTGAACGGTATGTAGTGGTTAATGTTCCACTCCCGTTTTGTCTTAGAGATTGCGTTCCAGATAGAGCTCCTGTAGAGGATAGACCCCATTCTGTACCTGAAAAGGAAGTCCAACTTCCGTTGGCACTCTCAAAATTGTCGCTGACTTGTGTCCAAGCAATTTGAGGTATCCAAGCAAGTAAAAAACCCAAAGAACAAATGATATTACGCATCATGATTTTTTGATTGAGGACCGAATTTACGGAAAAAAACAAGCAAGGTTTCAAAAATTGCCGAATTGCACGTACTTTGTTGTCTCATTAGCATATTCATGAAAGTAGCCATTATTGTCGCAGCGGGCAGTGGAAAGAGATTTGGAGGGCAATTGCCAAAGCAATTTTTAATATTAAATGACAGACCTGTTTTGGCCCATAGCATTGAGGTTTTTGCAAAAACAGGGGCGCATGTGATAGTAGTTTTGAGCGATGATATGAAGGATTTTTGGGAGGAGCAATGTCGTCAATTTCAAGTGCAAAATCATCAAATTGTAATAGGCGGAAATGAGCGTTATGATTCTGTTAAGAATGCCATTGCCGTAGTTCCCTCCGGGTGCCAACTAATTGCTATTCATGATGCAGCCCGGCCTGCCATCGATGTTGATTTTATTGACCGCATGTGGAAAGCAGCAGAAGACAAAGGTTCAGCAATTCCTTATTGGCCAATTGCAGATAGTTTGCGAATGAATCAAAACGGCGAGTGGAAAATCATCGATAGGAACTTGGTGAGAAGTATTCAAACACCTCAGTGTTTTCAATGGAGTTTGATTCAGGATGCATATGAAAGCGAATATTTGCCAATCTTCACCGATGATGCATCGGTGGTGGAGTTGGCAAAACCGGGCAGCTTGCATTTTGAGTTGGGGCTAGCCGAGAATATTAAAATCACGCAATCTTTTGATATGGATGTAATGAAGGCCATATTGAGCAATAGAAAAATTTAAAAGAGAAGTAGAATGAAGGAAAATGAAATCAAGTCGCCTGTTGCCAACAAGCGACCACACAGCATTGAAAAGCACGGAGATGTTCGCGTAGACAATTACTATTGGATGCGATTGTCCGATGAGCAAAAGGAAGCTGAAGAAAAGGATGAGCTGTCATTGGAAGTTTTGTCTTATCTGAATCAGGAGAATGATTACACCAAGGCTGTTATGAAACATACCGAGGCATTTCAAGAGAAGTTGTTTCAAGAGATGAAGGGGAGGATCAAGGAGACGGACCAAAGTGTTCCGGTTAAGGACAATGGTTATTGGTATTACACCCGATTTGAAGAGGGGAAAGATTATGCATTCTATTGTCGAAAAAAGGATAGCTTGGATAATGAAGAGGAAGTGATGATTGATGGACCAGCCTTGGCGGAAGGCAAGAGCTATTGGGCTTTGGGTGGAATGACTGTAAGTCCCAACAATGATTGGATAGCATATGGCGTTGATGAAATTAGTCGACGCGTTTACAGAGTTTTCTTTAAGGAATTGGCTACTGGAAAAGTGATGGAGGATGTGTTGGAAGGAACAACGGGTAGAGCTACTTGGGCTTCCGATAATCTGACATTGTTTTATTCCAAGCGCGACCCTCAAACCTTACGAGAATTTCAAATTTGGAAGCATATTCTGGGTACTACACAAGAGGCGGATACCTTGGTTTACGAAGAGAAAGATGAGACGTTCAGTTGTTTTGTATTTAAAACCAAAAGTGAGAAATACATTGTAATTGGCTCTTCGCAAACATTGACAACTGAATACCGTGTGTTAGAAGCCGATCAACCCAATGGTGAATTCAGGATATTCCAACCTCGTCAAAGAGAGATGGAATACGCCATTGATCATTATGGCGATTGTTTTTATGTCACAACCAATTGGAACGCCAAGAATTATAAATTGATGCGCACTCCTTTGGACAAGACAACCATGGACAATTGGGAGGAGGTTATACCGCATCGTGAAGATGTACTTTTAGAGGGTGTTGAGATGTTCCGAGATTTCATGGTGATCGATGAGCGGAAAAACGGACTGACCCAATTGCGTATCAAACGTTGGGATGGTACAAAAGAATATTACTTGCCATTTGAAGACGCTGCATATTCTGCAGGAGTAGGAGCCAATCCAGATTTCAATACTGATATTTTGCGTTACGGCTACACTTCAATGGTAACGCCCATGAGTACGTTTGATTTCAACATGGTGACGGGTGAGAAGACATTGTTGAAGCAGCAAGAAATAGTCGGTGGATACAATTCATCGGATTACCACTGCGAGCGTTTGATGGTTCCTGTTTCGGATGGAACATTGGTTCCGATCTCTCTGGTTTATAAAAAAGGATTTGAACGAAATTCGCAGTCGCCACTTTTACTTTATTCATACGGCAGCTATGGACATAGTTTGGATGCAGGGTTTGGATCTGCACGATTATCATTACTGAATAGAGGGTTTGCCTACGCCATTGCTCATATCAGAGGTGGTCAAGAAATGGGTAGATCGTGGTACGACAATGGGAAGTTGTTACAGAAGAAAAATACTTTCACTGATTTTGTAGATTGTGCGCAGTATTTGGTCAATGAGAAATTCACCAACACAGATCGACTATTTGCAATGGGCGGAAGTGCTGGTGGCTTATTGATGGGTGCTGTGGCCAACATGGCTCCTCAACTTTTTAAGGGAATTATTTCTGCGGTGCCTTTTGTTGATGTAGTTACAACCATGTTGGACGAGACAATTCCATTGACCACATTTGAGTACGATGAGTGGGGAAACCCGAATCATGAGGAGTTTTATCATTACATGAAGTCATACTCTCCTATTGATAACATTGAGGCTAAGGATTATCCCAACATACTGGTCACCACGGGCTATTGGGATTCGCAGGTCCAGTATTGGGAACCCGCTAAGTATGTAGCCAAATTAAGGGATATGAAGACAGACAATCAGCGCCTTTTGTTTTGGTGCAATATGGACGCAGGTCACGGTGGAAAGTCGGGAAGATTTGAGGCTTTGAAGGAAGTGGCTTTGGAGTATGCCTTTATGATGGATTTGGTTGGGATTGTAGATTAATACAAAATACCCAACGACTTCAGTTCTAAAAGCAGGTCTTTTTCAGGTGTTAAATGCAATGTCTGAAGACCTGCTTTTTTTGCGCCCTCAACATGCTGAATGGAGTCGTCGATGAACAAGGTTTCGGACGGAAGTAGACCATGCAATTGACAAAGGTGCAAAAAGGTTTCAGGATGTGGCTTACGCATTCCCAGTTCTTGGCTGTAGTGTATTTTTTCAAAACCCGCTTTGAAATTTGGGAAGTCCCCAGAGTCTATCATCATTTGTTCAAACGCTGGCACATGCGTGGCATTGGTGTTGCTCAAAAGGAATGTGCGATAGCCCGCATTTTTAATTTGTGGAACTGCAGCTATGCGCTCGGCTATGGGGTGAAGTAAAATACTGTTCCAAGCATCACGAACCGCTTGCTGTGGGACATTGACCATTTTTTGATACAGATAGTTCCAGAAATCTTCGGTAGAAATATCACCAATTTCTAATCGGTCATATACGTCGCTTTGGGCTGCTTGGGCGTATTCACTTGTGAAACCCTCCCAACCCAATTTGGAAAACTCTCTGGCCGGTGCGTTGTAGTCTATTGCAAATAAAACACCGCCAAAATCAAATATTATATTGCGAATGGCAATTACCTTTTGGTCCATGCGTGAGGATCTACACGTTGTACTTGGGCACGCAAAATGGCTTCATCTTTTTCGCTGGTAGCCGTGCCATAACAGGTGTAGTAAAAATCTTGAAAAGGAATGATGACTGCGTTCTTAAATCCTTTTTGCTTCATTGATTGCAAAAGGGTTTCCGCATTTTCTTTGGTTTTAAATACACCGCCTACAACCCATGATTTCCCCCAAACATTTTGAGATGATGTTTTTTCCGGATTTACTTTTTTCGCAATTGGATCATCATGTGTGATTTCCGTTGCGTTCCAAAGTTTTTGTATTTCAGTTTCCGTATTGGAAGCTACTTCAGGTTGTAAGTCTAAAAGTTGAGTGGCATTGGGATGGTATTGGGAAACCACAGGGGCGCTTCCCCAACTTCCAATTCCTGCAAAATCCATTTGAGGATGTTGGGTGGAATAAGCAAAAAAACCGACGCCTAGTGTCAAAGCTGCAGCACCGATAGCAACCCATTTTTTCAAATCGCGCATTGGGCGCGATGCGATAGCTGATTCCTTATGAGCAGCAGGGCGATTGATATAAGTTAGTGTCACGGGTTGAAGCCCAAAATGCTGTGCACTTTGCTTGGCATCATCTGATGGGATAAATTGTGTTTGACCTTGGTGATCAATCCACAGCACACCCAATCCGGGCAATAATGCTTTGTGTCCTTGTGCCAAATGGGTTTGAATGGTTTTAACCCATTGAGCAACTTCATAATTGGCCTCCATTAAAGTAATGCCCAATTTTTGACTGGCTGTCGAAGAGAGCAGACCGTCGAAGTTGTTCAAATGCCTGTTAAAACCAATTTGAATTGACGGAGGAGCAATGATATGGGTGATGGGATGAACATTTGCACTTTTGTATTGTGCAACAAACCCACCCAACTCAGGCACCATCACACATTCGTGTGATTGAAGTAACTCACTGATGATTGCCTCCATTTTCATGTTTCAAAAATACAATTTTTTGTTCATAAGTCCATCTTTAAAATCAACGCCAAATCTTCTGGGGTATCAACGCATGGTGTTTCAGCCTGAGTTTCAAGGGTTAAAATCTTTTTTCCGCATTCTAACCAGCGCAATTGTTCTAAGGATTCTTGTTTTTCGAGCACCGATGCGGGCATGGTGTGCAGGTCATTTAGAAATTCAGCGCTGTAGGCGTACATGCCCATGTGCTTCCAGAAACCTGAGAAGTTCTCTTGTTTTGCGCTGAATGGGATTGGGCTTCTTGAGAAATACAGTCCATTCCCTTGGTGATCACGAACGCATTTTACTCTATTGGGATTTTGAAAATCTTCCCAATCCGAATTCCATTTAACGAGTGTGCCGACATCAGGGTTTTGTTCGATCATTGCCTTGGCCAAATGGTCGATTTGATCCACTTCGACAAAAGGTTCATCCCCTTGCACATTGATTACCCATCGTACCGAATTTGATTGTGACGCAAGAACAGCCTTGCAGCGGTCGGTGCCACTGGGCAAATCGGTAGAAGTCATTGCTACTTTCCCACCAAATTTAAGAACGGCATCTGCAATTCTTTGATCGTCAGTGGCAACAATCCAATGTGTAACAATCGTTGATTGGGTTACTCTTTCCCAAACCCGCTGAATCATCGGTTTGCCATGAATGTCAGCTAATGGTTTGCCTGGGAATCGAGAGCTTCCATACCGAGCAGGGATTATCCCTAAAAATTGACTTTCTGACATCCTAAAGTTGAATCGAATATTGAATAAATAAACTTCTCGGCTCTTCAATGGCCAATGGTCGCATGGAGTATGCGCGATTAAGTACGTTATTCATCACCAAGCTCAGTCTGTGTTTTTTCCATTCGTAACCCAAACGCAAATCGCAGACATAATCCCCTTTGGTATGCGTTTCTCTCCAAGGGATAATACCAGGATTAAACAAATTGGGGAATTGGGATTCCAGTTGCTCAAAGGCAACATCTATATTTTGCATATGGCTATTGTATCTCCAACTATTTCCTAATGTCCACGATCCACGTTTGACGGATACGTCAAAACGCACCAAATGTTGCATTCTGTATTTCAATATCTGGTTGTCTGCATTGGAACTTGTAGAAACGTAGCTCGGGGCAGCTAGATTGGCGTTGTAAAATACATTCACGCTATCTGCTTTGGCGTATTGATAATTGGGAGTTTTGGTGATGGGTTGGGTGTAAGTATAACCACCCAAAATATCTATGGTGGTTTTTTCATTGATTTTTCCTGTCCCCATTACACTGAATTCAGCACCGCGCACTTGGGCTTTACCAGTATTCAAACTCTTGAAACCAATTCCGAGCATATTATTCAAGCCGGGCTGTGGATCCCATTGACCAAAGGTGAACTCAATGAAATTATCGAAGCGTTGTTGAAACACTGCCACATCAACAAATCCGGCAAAAGTGTTTATTTTAAATCCTTGCTTGATTCCTATTTCCATGTTGTCACTTGTTTCCGATTGTATATCTGGATTTGCAAATATTTTTATTGCACCTAACGAAGTGACAATAAACTTTTCCGCAATACTCGGGAAGCGATAACCTTGACCAAAGGAACCTCTGATATAGGTGGCTTTGCCTAAGTTGTAGTTTAGCCCCATTCGGAAAACGGGCTTTCCTTCACGCTGCTCGTTGATTTGAAATTGCTCATATCGACATCCCAAAGAATAGAACAATTTCTTTCTCCATTTTCCATCAAGTTGCAAATAAGCTGCTTGATTTCGAGCATGATTCACGCCATTGGCATTGCCGCCGGTAAACAATTGCCCTCTGCCTTCGGTCATGTTGTTCACTAGTCCCAGCGTCGTTTTTAAGTTCGCTATTCCCCAACTCTCCCAATCCTGTTGGTACTGGTATTCGGAATAGTAAACGTCACTGAAATTACCTTGACCATTGTCATTGTTATTGTCCAGTGATTGCCAACGATTTTTTAAAGAATGTCTGCCACCTTTTTTGTTGTTGTACTCAATATAGGGGTCGATGGCTGAAAGAATTTGATGCGAGAAAGTGGTGGAACCATCGTACGCGCTATACAGGCCATTACCTGTATTTTCCCAAATCATGGTAGAGTTACTTTCGCTGTGTGCGAGTATAACATTGAGACCCGCATGAAGCCCTGGTATCGACGGGAAAGAATAGCGCGATTGAAAGTTGATTCGGCTTCTATTTTCTGCATCGTAACGATCAACGGTAAATGGATTTTGGTCATACCCGCGAACATTGCCCAATGAATCTTTTTGCGGACCCATGTGACCATCATCCCCTTGCATGGTTGTCGCCAAGAGCCATGACCAGCGACCTCTTTTTTCAGAATGGGTAAAGTAATAGCCCGTTTTCTTTCCAAAGCCCTTCCAGTATTTTTGGTCTCCTTTTGGATTTTGATATCCACCCATCCAAGTCTGGAAAATGGTTTTGTCTTGTCCGGTGGCATAAGCTGTTCGGAAGTGTATAACGCCGCTTAACGCAGAACTACCATAAAGCACAGAGCTTGCACCTTTAATGATTTCCAATTGAGAAATATTTTCTAAGGGTAGAAATGCCCATGAAGCCTTGCCTGCATCGCCACTTAAAATAGGAATGTCATCTATCAAGACTTGAACTCGGGAACCGGCACCAAAGCTATATCCACTTCCACTTCTGATTTGAGGTTCATCGTCAACAATAGCTACGCCAGGTGCTTGCTGCAGACCGTCTTCCAATGAGGTGATGTTTTTTTGCTGAAATAATTTGGGTTGAATAACCTCCATGCTGACAGTAACTTCCTCAATTTTCTGTTGGAATTTTGATGCCGAGAACACCAATACAGGACCAATTTCTTTTTCTGTTTGATTGAAAAACAAAACGCTCATTTCAATTCCACCTGATTTGACTTGAATTACTTTTTCAAAAGTTTGATAATCCATGGCGCTGAATATTAACGTGTGTTTCCCTTCTGGGAGCATGAATTTGAAATTCCCATTTTCATCTGATAGGCAACCAGAATTGCCGCTTTTGATAGCGGAATAGGGCACAGGTGACTTGTCTTTCGCATCTACGAGTTGACCACGAACGGGGTAAAGTTGTGCATGTACGGACAAGCCAATCAATGAAAATAAAATTGAAATAGTGAGGTGAATGGTTAGATTTTTCATGGAAAATAAAGAATTCAACATGCCCAAGATAATAATTCGAGAGAACATTGTGCTTAGGAAGGCTTTTTTTTCTTTAATTATGCAACATACAAACCAAGACCCTCGTAAAACAATGGATAATTGCAATACCATGATGAAAAAATTCTACTTTCTTTTAGTTGGCTTTCTATTGACCATCAGCGGATGGGCCTATGATATGCGTCAAGGTTTTGTGGAGAACAAGGGCCAGTGGTCAGCTGCGGGTCGCAGTGTGTTTTTTGAAAACACTGATCGCAACATTGCTTGCCGCATTACCAGTGAGGGATTGGAATACGAGTGGGTGAAGACCGAAGGGAATGAAATTCAATTGGAGCGTATCGTATTGCGCCCTATCGGCGGTAATGTTCAGAAGTTTGAAAGAAAAGGTTGGATCAGCCCTGTATATTATTACCAGCCACAAGGTGATTATGCCACGGCAAGTTTTGAAAGTGTAGTCATCAAGGATGTTTATCCCAATATCGATTGGAAAATTTATACAACATCAGCGGGTATGAAGTACGATTGGATTTTGCATGCAGGGGCTGATGTGAAAGACATTCAAATGGTTTGGGATGGAGTGAGTAAATTGGAGGTTGCACAAAACGGAGGTTTGGAAATTTCAACTTTGAGTGGCCAATTGCAGGAGGATGCGCCACTGTCATTTAGCAATGGAAAGACCCTTCAATCGTCTTTTGTTGTAAAGAAGAACAAGGTTGGTTTTAACGTTTCAGGTTGGGATGGAGCAAGCGATTTGACCATTGATCCAGAGGTAATCTGGTCATCTTATTATGG
>JBDLUK010000076.1:0-7129 GCA_039805365.1 Bacteroidota bacterium
GCCGCAATTCAAAACGAAAACATCTTTGAAGTTTTGATGACCGCTACGAAGTATTGTTCTTTGGGCCAACTCACTCAAAGCATGTTTGAAGTTGGAGGACAATACAGAAGAAATATGTAAACGAGTCAAACGCAGAAACATAAATTGTTTCTGCGTTTTATTTTGTAACTTCGAAATATGACCCTGCAAGAATCCATAGCCAACAAACCTCAAGAGTTTCAACAATTGTGTCATGAGCACAATGTTCAATCTTTATATGCTTTTGGTTCATCTGTTAATGGTCATTTCAACGACGGCACAAGTGATATTGATCTTCTAATAGAAATCAATTCAGAAGACCCAATACAATCAGGTGAAATGTTAATGCGTATTTGGGATAAATTTGAAATGTTCTTTCAAAAAAAAGTAGACTTATTAACTTCACGATCTCTTAGAAATCCAATTTTAAAAGCTTCTATAGAATCCACTAAAGTTCTTATTTATGATGGAAAAGAGCTTAAAATATCTTACTGATATCAAAATTGCGATTGAATTCATTCAAGAATTCATACACGAAATTGAAAGCTTTCAAGATTATTGCAATGATCATAAAACGCAAAGCGCCGTGGAAAGACAATTGGTTATCATAGGCGAAGCGTTGAATCAAATTAAAAAAATCGACACAAGCATTGTCATTTCTAGCGACCATCAAATTGTTTCATTCAGAAATCGCCTTGTACATGCTTATGATAGCATTGACAATACAATTGTTTGGGCCATTATTAAAAGACACCTTGAACCTTTGAAAGAAGAAATTCAAACTATAATCAATCAAACCCAATGAGTTTGAATTTCCAACCCACACGCCGCGAATGGACTTTCATATTCCTTGCGGGAATGATGATTACCAATGCGGTAACAGCAGAATTAATTTCTAGCAAACTCATCGACATCCCCCTTCAATTTTCTTTGGGCAATTTTTCTTTTGGACCATTTACAACCATCGTTGGTGTACTTCCTTGGCCCATCGTTTTTATTCTGACCGATTTGCTCAATGAATTTTATGGGGAAAAGGCAATAAGAAGGCTTTCGTGGATTTCTGCTACAATGATTGCGTATTGTTTTTTAATCGTAACCATCGCCTTACAAATTCCGGCGTCTACCATTGTCAAAGGTCATGGGCTAGCAGATGACAATAACTTTAATATTGTTTTCGGTCAGGCCAATTGGGTAATCATCGGAAGTATTACCGCCTTTTTAATTTCGCAATTGTTGGACACATATTTGTTTCACTGGATCAAGAATAAAACTGGCAACAGAATGATTTGGTTGCGTAGCACTGGCTCTACAGTGTTATCCCAAATGATCGATTCAATCGTTGTACTTTATATAGGTTTTGTATTACCCGGAAAAATAACTTGGTCCGAATTCATCCAGATATTCCCGGTGAATTATTCATTGAAGCTCATCATTGCGATATCACTTACGCCTATCATTTATCTTGGTCATTGGGCGATGAAAAAATGGTTGAAAGCTGAAACATCTGTTGTTTAACAAAACGTTATCAAACGAAATGAGACATCTTCATCCGTTCATGCTTTAATTTGCATTGAAATGAAAAACGCGCTTCTCATATTTCTTGCACTTCAATTGGGCACTATGTCTTTTTTGGAGCACGGTCTATTGGGCGAACTTTTCAAGTTAGAGGAACTTGTTTCTCATTATGTGAATGATCATAGTGAACCTGAGAATATTTTCGATTTTGTATACAACCACTATTGGGGACAAGCATCCAATGAAATGGACCATGCTGCATTTCCATTTCAGAACACACATATGCACACTTACAACTTTTGGTTCCCCATCCAAGTAGTTGATATCCCAGAAATGAATCTTTTTTCGCAAAGCCAAGAATGGCATTTGCAACAACATATTCTGTTGGACATGTATGAGTCTAAAGGAATTTGGCAACCGCCAGGAGCATAGTCTTCTTTTCGGTTTTCAATTCTTTTAAACTCTAAATTTCATGCTAGAAAAAATCATTTCATTTTCAGTGCGCAATAAATTAATTGTTGCACTTTTCACACTCGGTATTATCATCTGGGGGAGTTATGAATTAACTCGCCTTCCCTTTGATGCATTGCCGGATATCACTGACAATCAAGTCCAAATTATCACTTTAAGTCCTGCACTTGGCGCAGCTGATGTCGAAAGACTGATTACCGCTCCGATTGAATTGTCCACACAGAACATTCAAGGAATCAAACAAATCAGAAGCTTTTCGAGGTTTGGATTATCCCTGGTAACGGTGGTCTTCAATGAGGGGGTTGATCTTTATTGGGCGCGTCAACAAATTGCAGAAAGACTGGTGCAAGTTCAATCAGAAATTCCGCAGGGAATTGGATCGCCCAGTCTCGCACCCATCACCACAGGACTTGGAGAAATTTATCAATACGTAGTCAAAGCCAAGCCTGGTTATGAAAAACAATATGGTCCAATGGAACTGCGAACCATTCAAGATTGGGTCATTCGAAAGCAATTACTCAGCACACCTGGCGTTGCTGATGTAAGCAGCTTTGGTGGTCTTTTAAAGCAATACACCATTGAAGTCAATCAATGGCAAATGGTGCAAAGTAAAATCACCCTACAAGAAATCGTTGATGCCATCAATGCCAACAATCAAAACGCAGGCGGTAGTTATGTGGAAAGAAATAGCAGTGCACTTTTCATCAGAACCGAAGGACTAGCAGAAAACATGAACGATTTGGAAAACATTGTTCTTCGTGAATCTGAAAATGGACTTGGCATCCGAATCAAAGACATTGCAACAGTTAAACTAGGCCATGCCAAAAGGTTTGGCGCCATGTGCTACAATGATGAAGGCGAAGTTGCCGGCGCTGTGGTTATGATGTTGAAAGGTGAAAACTCGATGGAGGTCATCGCCAATGTCAAATCCAAAATGGAAGAGATCAAAAAACAACTTCCCGATGGCGTTGAGGTCGAGGCTTTCTTAGATAGAACCAAAATGGTAAATAATGCACTATCAACCGTAGAAACCAACCTACTTGAAGGCGCCACAATTGTTCTTCTTGTTTTGATCCTTTTCTTGGGTCAATGGCGAGCAGGATTGATTGTTGCTTCGGTTATTCCACTAGCCATGTTGATTGCTGTTGGTCTTATGAACCTTTGGGGTGTGAGCGGAAACTTAATGAGTTTGGGCGCACTTGACTTCGGACTTATTGTTGACGGCGCCGTAATTGTTGTGGAGGGGGTGCTTCACATGATGCACCACCCTACCCATAAGAACATGGGCAAAGATGACATTACGATTCAAAGTACATCACGCATCATGACCACTGCTGTGTTTGGACAAATCATTATCCTGATTGTCTACTTGCCGATTTTGGCTCTTTCAGGTATAGAGGGGAAAATGTTTATTCCAATGGCACAGACCATTTCATTTGCCATTGTCGGCGCCTTTATTTTATCGTTGACATATGTCCCCATGATGAGTGCATTGATTCTCAAACAAGAGGATCATCACGTCCCCAACTTCTCGGACAAGATGATTGAAAAAATTCAGCAAGCCTATCACAAAAGATTAATGCAAGCCAAAAAACACCAGAAGTATGTAATTGGCACTGCTTTTATTTTAATGATCGTGGCATTTGGTATACTATCACAAATGGGAGGAGAGTTTATTCCCGAATTGGAAGAAGGCGATTTTGCTGTTGAAACACGTATGCTACTTGGAACGCATTTGAATACAACGATTGAAGGTTCACAAAAAGCTGCGCATCTCATCAAGGAGAAATTTCCTGAAGTTGAAAAAGTAGTCACCAAAATCGGAAGCGGCGAAATACCAACCGATCCCATGCCCATGGAAGCTTGTGACATGATCGTAGTTCTTAAAGACAAAAAAGAATGGACCAGTGCCAAGTCCTTTGATGAATTGGCCAGTAAAATGGGAGACACCTTGGCCATGTTGCCTGGAATTTCTGTGGGCTTTCAATTCCCCGTTCAAATGCGCTTTAATGAATTGATGACCGGTGCGAGGCAAGATGTGGTTTGTAAAATCTATGGCGAAAATTTAGACACGCTGACTTACTATGCTGAAAAGCTGGGCCAAATCATGGGGACGATTGAAGGTGCTAAAGATATTTACGTTGAATCCATGACAGGAATGCCACAAGCCGTTATTCAATACGACAGGCAAGCTATTGCGCAATACGGCGTAAGTATCGCGTCCATCAATAATATCATTGAAACAGCTTTTGCCGGACAATTGGCGGGAAATCTTTACGAAGGCGAAAAGAAATTTGGTATTAAAATTCAATTCAAGGAGGACCAAATACAATCTTTAAATCAGCTTGAAAATTTATACATCGACACACCCAATCATGGAAAAATACCGCTATCGGTATTGGCCCATATCAACACACAAAATGGTGTAAACCAAATTCAACGTGAGGGTGCACAAAGACGTATCATTATTGGATGCAACGTGAGGGATCGAGACATTCAATCCACTGTTACCGAATTGCAAGAAAAAGTGAAAAAGCAAATGCCATTGCCTGAATTCTATAGTATTAATTACGGCGGAACATTTGAAAATCTACAAGCCGCTAAAGCTCGACTGTCCATCGCGGTGCCTGTATCATTGTTACTAATCTTCTTGTTGCTCTACTTTGCTTTTGGATCTGTAGGGCAAGGAATATTGATTTATACAGCCATTCCACTTGCCGCTGTGGGCGGTGTTTTTGCACTTTGGTTATCGGGAATGCCATTTAGTATCTCAGCAGGTATCGGATTCATTGCGCTATTTGGCGTCGCTGTTTTAAATGGTATTGTTTTGATGGGAGAATTCAATCGCCTTGAAAAAGAAGGATGGACGGATACTTGGGAAATCATACTCGAAGCGACCAAAACCAGAATGCGACCTGTATTGATGACCGCAACAGCTGCTTCGCTTGGTTTTATTCCCATGGCCATTAGCTCTGGTGCTGGAGCGGAAGTTCAAAGACCATTGGCCGTCGTCGTTATTGGTGGGATCATCACTGCCACAATCCTAACACTATTTGTACTTCCCTTGCTTTATGCATATTACCACGGTAGAAAAATGAAAAAGATGAAACTTTCTAAAACCTTAATCATTCTCGCAATATTCGGATGCTTCATGCAAAATGATGTTTTTGGGCAAAGTCAAGAAAATAGCCTGGAACAATGCATTCAATGGGCCGAGCAATCTTCGCCCAACAGAATCGCTGCATTGGAAGTAGAAATGGCCAATCTTAATGCAACCAAAAAATCATTTCAAAATGAAACCAATGTTTTCGGTGAATTTGGACATGTCAATAGTGCCGCATTAGATTATCGAATGGGCATTTCACAAAGCTTTTCCGCTCCTGGATACTACAAAAGCCAAACGGAAATTCGTCAATTAGAAAGAGATGTTGCCGTTCAGCAGAAAAAATTAACCCAAGAACAAGTCAATGCTTTGGTGACCAAAACTTACCGCATGATTCAAGTGCATCAAGCATTACTCTCCGAGTGGCAAAATGCTGAAACACTTTCCAATCAAGCGCTTGTTATTGCAGAAAAACAATGGAAAAATGGAGAAATACCGGCCACGGATTGGGCCAATGTCTCCCAGACCCATAGTCGAATTCTTTTGGCACAAATGGACATTCAAACCAGCATTATCGAGGATCAAAACTTCCTCAATCTTCTGGTTGGTCAATCCATAAAATATCCACTGCCAACATTAAAGCAATTGGAATCTTTTCCAATCTCTACCTCACCTCTATTGGTTTCATCGATGATGAAAAAAGAAATAGCCATGCATCAATCCGAGATCAAAATGGAAAAATCAAAGATGATTCCCAATTGGTCCATTGGCATGAGTGCAATGACCATCGAGGGTTATCAAAACATCAATGGAACAGATATTTACTACAACAAAAGCACTTGGTTTCCGACTTTAAATGCGGGCATACAGATTCCACTACCCAATGGCAATCAAAGAAAGAATATTGCCTTGGCCGAGATGCGCATGCAACAAACATCATCCATGCAAGATTGGCAAAAAAAACAAATCGAAAGTCAAATCAAAACCAGACATGAACAAGATTTGATGCGCGTGCAAGTCATCAACGAATTGTCTGAAAAGAAAAAAACAACGATGGATCCCTCTTGGAAAAATTGGCAGAGCCAATGGGAAATGGGAAATATCAACGCTCTACAATGGTCCATGCAGGTGAGTCAATGGATAGATTTTATCCAGACCATGCAGTCTGCCTATTCCAATTGTATCGAAAATCAATATCAACTTCAAATGCTTCAAATCCATGAATAAAAATATAATCCTTTTAATCATCGCAGCGGCAATCTTATTCAGTCAATGCAGCGATAAACAGAACACTTCAGTTGAAAATGAAACTGCCGCAGATGCAGCCAATTCCATTACACTGTCCGCTGATCAAATTAAACAGCTCGGAATTAAAACGCAAGCCGTCAAAACGGACACCATATCCACGACCATCACTTTAACCGGTAACCTCATCTGTCCTACCAGTTCACAAACCATGATTACCTATCCCATATCTGTTCAAGTAGAAAAACTATGGGTACAGCCTGGTCAAATCGTTCGAGCGGGACAAATCATTGCTTCCGTATCTGATCTCGCAGTCGTTCAAATGCAAGATGATTATTGGAATACCAAAAGTGAATTGCAATGGGCGGAGTCTGAATGGAACAGACAACAAAAACTGAAACAAGAAAATGCTACAAGTGAAAAATCATGGTTAGAAAGCAAAGTGAAATGGGAACAAACACAATCTAAACTAAATGCACAAACAGAGCGATTAAAATTGATTGGCATTACTCCCGGTAGCAGAATGGAAATTCAATCCACCGTTAACATCAAGGCGCCAAGTTCCGGACAATTGACCGAACTAAATATTGCGCAAGGGCAACGCATTCAGCCCGGCGAATCCATTTGCCGCATTCTGAATCTCGATCGCTTGTGGGCGGAGATTTCTCTATTTGACAATCAAAACGCACAAAGTATTCTTGGAAATAACGCGGAAGTTGAAGATGCCGCCCACAACAAAGCCAGCGGAAAAATTATACAAGTCGATGGACAGGTATC